>JAGVJS010000233.1 GCA_020051025.1 Sphingobium sp.
ATGGAGCGAAGACGGGCGGAAGAGGATGTCGGCATCGACCGGCGGCAGTTTCGGGAAAGAGACAGCGGGCCGGCCAGGGTTGGCGGCAGCGAGCGCCAGCGCGGCTTCCTTTTCGCCGCGGCGCTGAAGCTGCCAGACGCCAAGGCCGATCATCACCACCACCGCCAGCGCGACGAGGATCGTGGGGATCAGCGGGATGCGGGCTTTGGCGGGCTGATCGGTCATGCTTTCATCTTTATCGCTGAATGGCGCAGACAGTGCATATTTTCTCTCCGTTCGTTTCGAGCGAAGTCGAGAAACGAGGCAATGCCGAGTTCAGCGAAGCTAAACGCAGTCATAGTGCTACGCACTTCTCGACTTCGCTCGAAGCGAACGGAGCACAGTGAAATACGCAACCTAGACACAAAAGAAAACGGCCGGAACTTTGCCCCGGCCGCTCATGCTATCATGCGAGGGCCGACGCCTCAGCCGCCGTGGATCGGTGCGCCCCAGCCGCCCCAGACATAGATGGCAACGAACAGGAACAGCCACACCACGTCGACGAAATGCCAGTACCAGGCGGCGGCTTCGAAGCCGAAATGCTGGCGCGCGGTGAAGTGGCCCTTATAGGCGCGGACCAGATTGACGATCAGGAAAATGGTGCCGACCAGAACGTGGAAGCCGTGGAAGCCGGTCGCCATGTAAAAGGCCGAGCTATAGGGATTACCGCCGAATTCGAACGGGGCATGGGCATATTCATAGGCCTGGATGCTGCTGAACAGCGCGCCGAGCAGAATGGTGCACCACAGGCCCTTGATCAGGCCGTCGCGGTCGCCGTGGATCAGGCTGTGATGCGCCCAGGTCACGGTGGTGCCCGAGCAGAGCAGGATCAGCGTGTTGAGCAAGGGCAGCTCGAACGCATTCATCACTTCCACGCCCTTGGACGGGAACATCCCTTCGATCGGGGCGAGCGCGCTGGGGAAGAGCGAGAAGTCGAAAAAGGCCCAGAACCAGCCGACGAAGAACATGACTTCCGACGCGATGAACAGGATCATGCCGTAGCGCAGATGCAGTTGCACCACCGGCGTATGATCGCCGGCATGCGCCTCCGCAATCACATTGGCCCACCAGCTGTAGAAGGTGAAGAGGATGCCGCCCAGGCCCAGCAGGAAGACCCAGCCACCACCCGGCCCCATGGCATCGGGGTGAAGCCACATGATCGCGCCCATCGCCATCACCAGCGCCGACATGGAGCCGAAGAACGGCCAGATGCTGGGCGGAAGGATATGATAATCGTGGTTCTTGGCGCCTGCCATCGTCTCTTCCCTGTTCGCTTTTCGGTTATCGTTTCCAGCTTTAGCTTGGCTTACCATCCTGCTCAACAGGGTAGAAGGTGTAGCTCAAGGTAATTTGCTGCGTATCCTTGTTGTCGGGATCCTGCAAAATCTTGGGATCGACATAATAGAGCACCGGCATGCGGACCTCTTCACCGGGCTTGAGCGTCTGCTGGGTGAAGCAGAAACACTGGATCTTGGTGAAATAGGCGCCGGCCTGAGTCGGGGTCACGTTGAAGCTGGCGGTGCCGGTCACCGGCTTGTCCGACATGTTCTTCGCGATGAAGATCGCCATGTCCTTGCGCCCGATCGTCACCGTGTCCGTGCGATGTTCCGGGTAGAATTGCCAGGGCATGCCCGGCTGCACATTGGAATCGAAGCGGATCGACATGGTGTGGCCGGTCGCCGCCTGCACCTGCACATCGGCGGCGGCCCGTTTGGTGGTGCCGCCAAAGCCGGTCTGTTCGCAGAAGATGCGGTAGAGCGGGACAGACGCGAAGCCCAGGCCCAACATGGCCAGACCCACCGCCGCCATTGCGACCAGCGTGCGCCGGTTGCGGCGATCGCGGTCAAAGGGGGACGGCGGCAGGCTGGCCATCAGTTGCCACCCATCTTGGCGATGGTGATGCCGTAGAAGAGCAGGACGAGCGCGCCCAGGAGCAGGCCCATCACCAGCGCGCGCGACTTCTGCCGGGCGCGGATGCGGTCATTTTCCTCCGGCGTCATGCGAGCAGCCAGCGGTCGACGACCACTGCCCCGAACAGCAGGAAAAGATAGAGGATCGAATATTTGAACAGGCGCTTTTCCGGGGCCATGCGGGCCGGGTCGCTTTCGCGCCGGCGATAGACCTGGAAGGCGAAGAGGGCGAAGAGCGCGGTGCCGAGCAGCGCGGCGGTGCCATAGACGATGCCGGTCAGTTGCAGCAGCACCGGCGCCATCGCGGCGATCGCCATGATCGCGGTATAGCCCCAGATCTGGCGACGGGTCACGACTTCGCCGGACACCACGGGAAGCATCGGGATGCCGGCGGCGGCATAATCCGTCTTCACGAACAGCGCGAGCGCCCAGAAATGGGGCGGCGTCCAGAAGAAGATCAGCATGAAGAGCGCAACCGGCAGCGCGCTGATGTCGCCCGTCACCGCCGCCCAGCCGATCACCGGCGGGAAGGCGCCTGCCGCGCCGCCGATGACGATATTCTGCGCGGTGCGGGGCTTCAGCCAGATGGTATAGACGATCACATAGAAGAGGATCGAGACGGCCAGCACGGCGGCGGCGAGCCAGTTGGTCGCGAGGCCCAGCAGCACCACCGAGAAGAAGGAGAGGCCGACGCCGAAATGCAGCGCCGATTGCCGGTCCATGCGGCCGGCAGGCAGCGGGCGGTTGGCGGTGCGCTTCATCTTCGCGTCGACATCCGCTTCATACCATTGATTGAGCGCGGCGGCGGCGCCGGCCCCGATGGCGATGCAGAGAATCGCGGTGAAGGCGAGGATGGGATGAATATGTCCCGGCGCGGCCAGCAATCCGCACAGGCCCGTGAACACGACCAGAGTCATGACCCTGGGCTTGGTCAGCGCGACGAAATCACGCCAATGAGCGGGCAGCATGGCACTGTCGGTAGGGCTTTTGGCCCCGGTGGCGAACGGCGAACTGGCCATAATCTCCTCTTGGGTTCAACCCCGCGCCTGTACACGGCCGGGCTGATCCGGGCAACGGGGCCTCCTGTAGGCAGATTGTCCGCCCCGGGGGCCTTGGAGCGCCCCGGCGAACCGGGGCGCCCGGAGGCAGGACGCTTAGTGGTGCGCCGTGTCGTCGATCACCGGCAGGGTTTCGAACTGGTGGAAGGGCGGCGGGCTGGACAGGGTCCATTCCAGCGTGGTGGCGCCTTCGCCCCAGGGATTGCCTTCCGCCTTCTTGCCCGCGGCCAGCGACCAGATCAGGTTGATGAAGAAGATGCCCATGCCGGCGGCCATGATTTCATAACCATGGGTCGCGACCGAGTTCCACTTTTCGAACGCCGCCGGATAGTCGGGATAGCGACGCGGCATGCCCGACAGGCCCAGGAAGTGCATCGGGAAGAACAACAGGTTCACGCCGGCGAAGAACACCCAGAAATGCAGGTGGCCGAGGAACTCGTTGTACATCTTGCCCGACATTTTCGGGAACCAGTAGTAGAAACCGGCGAACAGGCCGAACACCGCGCCCAGCGAGAGCACATAGTGGAAGTGCGCGACGACATAATAGGTGTCGTGCAGCACATCGTCCACGCCGCCATTGGCCAGCACGACGCCGGTGACGCCACCCACGGTGAAGAGGAAGATGAAGCCCAGCGCCCAGACCATCGGCGTCTTGAAGCTGATCGAACCACCCCAGATGGTCGCGATCCACGAGAAGATCTTGATGCCCGTAGGGACGGCGATGACCATCGTCGCGGCGGTGAAATACATCTTCACATTTACCGACATGCCGGTGGTGAACATGTGGTGCGCCCAGACGACGAAGCCGACCACGCCGATCGCGACCATGGCATAGGCCATGCCGAGATAGCCGAACACCGGCTTGCGGCTGAAGGTCGAGATGATCTGGCTGACGATGCCGAAGCCGGGCAGGATCATGATATAGACTTCGGGATGGCCGAAGAACCAGAAGAGATGCTGGTAGAGTTCGGGATCGCCACCGCCAGCGGCATCATAGAAGGTCGTGCCGAAATTACGGTCGGTCAGCAGCATGGTGATCGCGGCGGCCAGAACCGGCAGCGCCAGCAGCAGCAGGAAGGCCGTAACCAGCACCGACCAGACGAACAGTGGCATTTTATGCAGGGTCATGCCCGGCGCGCGCATGTTCAAAATGGTGGTGATGAAGTTGATCGCGCCCAGGATCGAGCTGGCGCCAGCAATGTGCAGCGACAGGATCGCCATGTCGACGGCGGGACCGGCCGACCCGCTGGTCGACAGCGGCGCATAGACGGTCCAGCCGGTGCCCGCGCCATAGCCGGTG
>JAGVJS010000266.1 GCA_020051025.1 Sphingobium sp.
ACCCTCTTCACGCCCGGCGCGCTGGTTACCACCAGCCAGACCGATCCGCTGACGACGATCCAGCAGCTTGATCCCATCTATGTCGACGTGACCCAGTCCAGCGCGCAGATATTGGCGCTGCGTCGCTCGCTGGCGGCGGGCAAGACGCTGCCAGCCAGCGCCACCATCCGGCTGAAGCTGGACGATGGCAGCGATTATCCGCAGGAAGGTCGGATCGAATTCGCCGAACCGATCGTGGACGTGAACAGCGGCACCGTCACCTTGCGTGCTCGTTTCCCCAATCCTGACGGCCTGCTGATGCCCGGCATGTTCGTGCGCGTCGTAGCGCCGCAGTCGATCGTCCCCGGCGCCATTCTGGCTCCCCAGCCGGGCATCACCCGCGACCCCAAGGGCAACGCGACCGCCCTTGTCGTCAACAAGGCGAACAAGGTCGAACGGCGCACCGTCACCGCCGCGCAGGCGATCGGCGACAAATGGCTGATCACGGCAGGCCTCAAGGCCGGCGACCGGCTGATCGTGGAGGGCACCGACAAGGTCCAGCCCGACGCCGTCGTGAAGCCCGTCGCCGTCAAGTCGACGAAGTAGGAGCCGTCCGTTGCTGAGCCGCTATTTCATCGAACGCCCGATCTTCGCCTGGGTCATCGCCATCGGCATCATGCTGGCGGGCCTGGGTGCGATGCTGTCCTTGCCGATCGCCCAATATCCCGACATCGCCCCGCCCGGCGTCGGTATCAGCGCCACCTATCCCGGCGCATCGGCCGAGACGGTGGAAACCAGCGTCACACAGGTGCTGGAACAGCAACTGACCGGTATCGACGGCCTGATGTATTTCTCCTCCTCGTCCACCGCGACGGGGCAGGCGCGGATCACCGTCACCTTCCAGAAAGGAACCGACCCCGACACCGCTCAGGTGCAGGTGCAGAACCGCGTGCAGCAGGCCTTGAGCCGCCTGCCCAACGCAGTGCAGCAGCAGGGCCTGTCCGTCACCAAACAGCAGACCGATTTCCTGATGCTGGTCGGCCTCTATGACGAATCCGATTCGGCAACGCAGGCGGACATCGCCGACTATCTGGTCAATAATTTCCAGGATCCGATCGCCCGCATCGACGGCATCGGCGCTACCCAGATTTTCGGATCGCAATATGCGATGCGGGTCTGGCTGGACCCTTACAAACTGGCTGCCGTAAAGCTGATGCCCTCCGACGTCGAAAGCGCGATCCGGGCGCAGAATGTCGAAGTGTCCGCCGGCCAGATCGGCGCCGATCCTGCGCCTGCCAACCAGCAGATCAACGCCACGGTCACGGCGCGCGCGCGCTTGCAGACGCCCGAGCAGTTCCGCAACATCATCGTCAAGACGCAGACCGACGGATCGATCGTCCATCTGTCCGACGTCGCGCGGGTCGAACTGGGCAATGAAAGCTATACCACGGCGGCGCGGCTGAACGGCCATCCGGCGTCGGGCATCGCGCTCCAACTGGCGCCGGGCGCCGACGCGCTCAAGACCGCCGAACTGGTCAAGGCCAAGGTCGAGGAACTGTCCGGCAGGCTGCCGCATGGCTACAAGGTCGTCTATCCCCGCGACACCACCCCGTTCATCAAATTATCGGTCGAGGAGGTCATCAAGACCCTGCTCGAAGCGGTCGCGCTGGTCGTGGTGGTGATGTTCGTCTTCCTGCAAAGCTGGCGCGCGACGCTGGTGCCTGCCATCGCCGTGCCGGTGGTGCTGCTCGGCACCTTCGGCATCCTCGCCTTGTTCGGCTATTCGATCAACACGCTGACCCTGTTCGGCATGGTCCTGTCCATCGGCCTGCTGGTCGACGACGCGATCGTCGTGGTCGAAAATGTCGAGCGCATCATGGAAGAGGAAGGGCTTTCCCCGCGTGAGGCGACGATCAAGTCGATGGAGGAGATCGGCAGCGCGCTGGTCGGCATCGCCCTCGTCCTGTCGGCCGTGCTGTTGCCCATGGCCTTTTTCGGCGGGTCTACCGGCGTCATCTACCGGCAATTCTCCATCACCATCGTCTCGTCGATGCTGCTGTCGGTGGTCGTCGCACTGATCCTGTCGCCCGCGCTCTGCGCCACCATCCTCAAGTCGGCGAGCGAAGAGCATCGCGACCGTGGCTGGGCCGGCAAGTTCAACCGCTGGTTCGAGCGGATGACGAACGGCTATGTCCGCCGGACCGAACAGGTCATGGGCCGGCGCACGCTGTTCTGGGGCGTATATGTCCTCATGCTGGGCCTGCTGGTGCTGGTCTTCGTGCGGCTGCCGTCCAGCTTCCTGCCGGTCGAGGATCAGGGGCAGGTGATGGTGCAGGTCACGCTGCCCGCCGGCGCCAAGTCCAGCCGGACCGCCGCCGTCATTGATCAGGTGCAGAATTATTTCCTGAACGATGAAAAGGACAATGTCGCTTTCGCCTTCATCATGACCGGATTCAGCTTTCAGGGTCAGGGTGAGAATGTGGGCCAGGGCTTCATCAACCTGTCGCCCTGGGGCGATCGCAAGGGCGCCGTGAACAGCGCGACGGCGATTTCCGGCCGTGCCACCAAGCAACTCGCGGCAATCCGCGATGCCAGGGTGCTGGGCATGACCCCGCCGGCCATTCGCGGCCTTGGCCAGTCGAACGGCTTCACCTTCGAACTGCTCAACAATGGCAGCCTCAGCCGCGAACGCTTTTTGGAGTTGCGCAACCAGCTGATCGATGCGGCGTCCAAGGATCCGCTGCTCGCCGGCGTCCGCGCCGCTTCGCTGGAGGATACGCCGCAGCTCAAGGTCGATATCGATAATGAGAAGCTGGCCGTACTGGGCCTGACCCAGAGCGATGTGGATGATGTGCTCAGTTCCGCCTGGGGCAGCACTTATGTTAACGACTTCGTCGATCGCGGCCGCGTGAAGCGTGTCTATATGCAGGCCGACGCGCCCTATCGCGCCCTGCCGACCGACATCGACAACTGGATGGTGCGGTCCAGCAGCACGGGCGAGATGGTCCCCTTTTCCGCCTTTGCCACTACCCACTGGACTATGGGGCCGAGCACGGTAGCCCGCTTCAACGGCCTGTCCTCCTTCGAAATCCAGGGTCAGGCCGGCAGCGGCGCCAGCTCCGGCGATGCCATGGACCGCATGGTCGAGTTGCAGAAGCAGCTACCGGCCGGCACCAGCTATGCCTGGAGTGGCCTGTCCTATCAGGAGCAACTGTCCGGCGGTCAGGCTCCCCTGCTCTATGGCCTGTCAGTGCTGGTGGTGTTCCTCTGCCTGGCCGCGCTTTATGAAAGCTGGTCGATCCCGCTGGCGGTGCTACTGGTCATCCCCTTGGGCCTGATCGGCGCGGTGCTGGCGGTGTGGGCGCGCGGGTTGGAGAATAATATCTTCTTCCAGGTCGGGCTGCTCACCACCATGGGCCTGGCGGCGAAAAATGCGATCCTGATCGTCGAGTTCGCCGAACTGGCGCACAAGCAGGGCAAGGATGCCTGGAGTTCCGCGCTGGAGGCTGCGCGGTTGCGCTTCCGCCCGATCCTGATGACCTCGCTCGCCTTTATCGCCGGCGTCATCCCGCTGGCGATCGCCAGCGGCGCCGGCGCGCA
>JAGVJS010000047.1 GCA_020051025.1 Sphingobium sp.
ACGCCGATCAGTCCGCCACCCCCGCCGCAACCGCGTCCAGCAGCGCCAAGCCGACCTATGGCAGCTATGGCTTCGACGCGACCGGCATGGACAAGTCAGTCAAGCCCGGCGACGATTTCTACGACTATGCCAATGGCATCTGGGCCAAGAACACGCCGATCCCGGCCGACAAGTCCAACTATGGCGCGTTCAACACGCTGGATGACCTGTCGCGCGAACGGACCAAGGGCATCCTTGAAGCGGCCAGGACCGACCCCAACAGCAAGATCGGCAGGGCCTATGCCAGCTATCTGGACGGCGCCACGGTTGAAAAGCAGGGCCTGACCCCGATCAAGCCCTGGCTGGACGAGATCAAGGCGGTCAAGGATCTGAACGGCTATGCGCTGGTCGCGGCCAAGGCCGCCCGCGCCGGTGTCGAAGGGCCGTTCCGCTTCTATGTGGGGCAGGATGACAAGGATCCCGAAACCTACATCCTCTCGATGAGCCAGAGCGGCCTGGGCCTGCCCGACCGCGACTATTATCTGGATCAGGACGCCAAGATGGCGGCGATCCGCACCGCCTATGTCGCGCATCTGGAACAGATGCTTAACCTGGCCGGCGAAAGCGATGCCAAGGCCCGCGCCACCGCGCTGATGGCGTTCGAAACAGCCATTGCCAACGTCCACTGGACACAGGTGGACAGCCGCGACGCCGACAAGACCTATAACAAGATGACGCTGGCCGACCTGCAAAAGGCCGCGCCGGGCTTCGACTTCGCTGCCTTCTACAAGGCGAACGGCCTGACCCCCGCCAGCCTGCTGGTCGCCCAGCCCAGCGCCATCACCGGCGAAGCCGCGCTGATCGCCAAAACGCCGATCGGCGTGCTGAAGGACGCGCTGCTGTTGCGCAGCCTGCACGGCTTTGCCGACAAGCTGCCGGAAACTATCGCCAACGCCGACTTCGCTTTCTACGGCACCACCCTGTCGGGCACGCCGGAGCGGGAAGCCCGCTGGAAGCGCGGCGTCGACTTCCTGAAGGAATCGCTCGGCGAAGAAGTGGGCAAGGCCTATGTCGCCCAATATTTCCCGCCCGAAACCAAGGCGGCGATGGACGTGCTGGTGAAGAATGTGCTCGCCGCCATGGGCCGCCGCATCGACGCCCTGCCGTGGATGAGCGACACGGCCAAGGCGCGCGCGCACAAGAAGCTGGCCGCCTTCACCCCCAAGATCGGCTATCCCGACAAGTGGCGCGACTATGCTGGCCTGTCGATCAATGGCGGCGACCTGTTCGGCAATGCGCTGCGGTCGAACCAGTTCGAGTTCGATTATAATATCGGGAAGCTCGGCAAGCCCATCTATCGCTGGGAATGGGGGATGACCCCGATGGAGATCAACGCCTATGCCAATTTCGGCATGGTGGAGATCGTCTTCCCGGCCGCCATCCTGCAACCGCCCTTCTTCGATCCCAAGGCGGACCCGGCGGTCAATTATGGCGGCATCGGCGCGGTGATCGGCCATGAACTCAGCCATCATTTCGACGATCAGGGCGCGAAATATGACGAGACGGGCAAGCTCAACCAGTGGTGGACCGATCAGGATGTCGCCAATTTCAAGGCGCTGACCGGCAAGCTGGGCGCGCAGTACGACGCTTATGAGCCGTTCCCCGGCGCGCATGTGAAGGGCGCCTTCACCATGGGCGAGAATATCGGCGATCTGGGTGGTCTGGCCGTGGCGCTCGACGCCTATCATGCCTCGCTGGGCGGCAAACCCGCCCCGGTGATTGACGGCATGACCGGCGACCAGCGCTTCTTCCTGGGCTGGGCACAGGTGTGGCGCCGCAACTATCGCGAAGCCAATCTGCGCCAGCGGCTCGTCACCGATCCGCACGCGCCATCGCAATATCGCACCGACATCGTACGCAATTTCGACGCCTGGTATGATGCGTTCAAGCCCGCGCCAGGCGGCAAGATCTACCTTGCGCCCAAGGATCGCGTGAAAATCTGGTAAGCCAAAACCAGCGGCCCGGACCGGGTTACGAATCCGGGCCGCTGCTTATTCCGCATTTGCGAACAGGCTCCACGACGAACGGCGCCTGTCACGAGACGAGCCGTTTTGGCGAGTCTCATTACCCCTTGAATCGCACGACTCACCGTTGCGCCCTTTCCCGCCCGGAACGATTTCAACAGCTTGGCCGTCTGTTCATCAGCATATCGGTCAAGAGGAGAAAGAAATTGACGGGTCTGAAAACCACCGCCCTGCTGAAAACGGGTCTGGCATCGATCGCCCTTTTTGCTGCCTATCCCGCCCTTGCGCAGGATACTGCCGCACCTGCGACCCCGGCTCCCGCTGCCCCTGCCGCACCTGCGGCACCCGCCGCCGGCGCCAGCAATTTCAGCGACGCCGACATCAAGGCCTTTGCCGCCGCAGCGGTCGAAGTGACCAAGATCCAGTCGGACGCGTCGATCGCCGCCGCTGACAAGCAGCCCAAGATGCTGGCCGCGCTTCAGGCGTCGGGCATGCCGCCTGAAAAGTTCAACCAGATCGGTCAGGCCGCTGCCGCCGAT
>JAGVJS010000003.1 GCA_020051025.1 Sphingobium sp.
GCGCCGATCAGCGTGCCCTTGTCGCGCCCCTTCTTGCCCTGAAGCAGGCAATAGCGCACATCGTCGCGATCGCGCGGAGCCGCGCGGGCCACCCGCGCCCGGTCCTTGCTATTAAGGCTCGCCGCCATCACCGGTCCCGCCATCAGCGAAACACCCACGACAGCCGCCAGCATCCTGGCCATCTTCATCGCACTTACTCCGTCTCTAAGCATATTCGTAATGATCCAGAAACGAACCGCCCTGCCGGCCAGTTCCCCATGCCGGCAGGACGCAGCGCAAATTCAGTCCACCCGCGAAATGAACTGCTCCACCGGCCGCCGCACTTTCTTCAGGTTCACCAGCCAGTCGCCCTCATCCGCGCGATAGCCCACCGGCATGATCGCCACCGACCGCAGCCCCCGCGCCCGCAAATCCAGTATCGCGTCCAGCGCGTCAGGATCGAACCCTTCCATCGGCGTCGCATCCACTTCCTCGAATGCCGCCGCGGTCAGCGCGATGCCGAGGCCCACATAGGCCTGCCGCGCGGCATGTTCGAAATTGGTCTGCGCGTCGCGCTGCGGGTATGTGCCCAGCAACATCTGGCGATAGGCTTCCCAGCCCTCATTCTTGAAGCCACGCTCATCATTGACCAGGTCGAACATATGGTTGATCCGCTCGGGCGTATAATTGTCCCACGCGGCAAACACGATCAGGGCTGACGCATCCGTCACCTGTTCCTGATTCCATGCAATCGGCCTGATCTTCTCGCGAACTTCCTTGTTGGTGACGACGATCACCTCGAACTGCTGCAACCCGCTCGACGTCGGCGCCAGCCGCACCGCCTCCAGGATGCGTTCCAATTTCTCTTCCGGCACCATTTTGTCCGGGTTCATCTTCTTGGTGGCATAACGCCAGTTCAATCGGTCGATCAGCATGGAACTTCCTTCATCAAAGCGTCGTGCCGCACCATAGGTCCGGCACGTGACGCCCGCATGTAGAGGCTGCACCGCCAAATTAAAGGTATCAGATCAAAACCTGATGGCACTCACCCATGCAACCGACCAACCGCAACCGCGTTATTACTGGCACGATCTATGGGAGTATCTATGAAATTGCCCCGCCTCGCCGCCTTCGCCGCCGCGATCGCCGCTCTCACCATGACGGCGGCCCCTGCCGCCGCCCGGCAGGATCGCGATCATCGCGCTGCTGCGCGCAATTATGACGATCACCGCTCCGACCGCTATCGCGCGGCCCAGCGTCGTGCGGTCGCCGACCGCCGTTACGAACGGCGCCATGACGATCGTCGCCGCTACGACAACCGCCGCTATCGTGACGACCGCTATGGTTACCGCGATAATCGCCGCGGCTATAATAACGACCGCCGCGGCCAGCATTGCCGCACCACCTATGATGGCGGTCGCTGGCATCAGGTCTGCCGCTGACAGCGCACTTCGGCCCCCGTCCTCACCGGGGAGGGGGGCCTGCAACCTATTTCCGTGGTGCCATCCCGCCGAACGTCACCAGGCTTTCCGCCCCGTCCTTCGCCACGGCCGCCACGCCGATGAAATGATCGTCCACGACGATATCCTTCAGCACCGTCTCCGTCGCCCCGCTCACCGCGCGGCTGTCGCTCCAGTCCTGCGCATCGGCGCGGCGCCAATAGACCTTGTATCCCGCCGCTCCCGGCACCGCGTCCCAGAAGACCCGCGTGTCCATCGACAGCGCGCCGTCCAGCGACACGCTCGCCGGCGCGGCCGGCGCATCTGCCAGCACCCGCAGCGCCGCGACGTTCAGCGCCGTCACCTTCGCCAGATAGGGAAAGTCCATCCCCTCGACCGTATCGCCATAGACGCGGCCATTTTCGGTCCTCAGATCCTGATGCTGCCGGTCGTAATTTTCGATCCCGACCGAAAAGCGCACCGCCGGAAAGCCCAGTTCCAGAAAGGGCGAATGATCGCCGCCACGCCCGAACCGGTCGAGCCGCCGCACCGCAAACACGTCCAGCCCGATCGCCGGCTGCGCCTTGGCAATGCCGTCGATCTTCTTGGCCAGCGCCCGTGAAGGCCCGTCATCCTCGCCGCCGATCGCGCGGCGCGTCAAATTCGCCTTCGCATCCTCGGCAAAGCGGATGCCTTCGGAAAAGACCCGCACCCGATCCGCAACGATCTGTCCATTCTGGCCGACCGTGTTGCCGACGATGTCATTGTTCAGCATCGCCCGGACCTGCCATCCACGCTTTTTCGCCGTCTCGGCCAGCAGCTTGGCGCCCCACAGCCCCTGCTCCTCGCCGGACAGCAGCGCATACACGATCGTGCCGTCGAACTTTTCGCCCGCCAGCACCCGCGCCGCCTCGATCACCAGCGCCGTGCCGGACGCATTGTCGTTCGCCCCCGGCGCATCGTCGGTGATGTTCATCACATCGGTCACGCGGCTGTCGATATGCCCGGCGACGATCACCACCTGGTTCGGATCGCCGGTCCCCTTCTGGATCGCCAGCACATCGACCACTTCGACCCCGTTCGGCGCGCGCGGCCCGGTAAAGCGATCCGCGATCGTCTCAATGGTCAGACACCCGCCGCACGCCTTGCCGATCCTGGCGAATTCATCCGCCCCCCATTTACGCGCCGCCCCGATCCCGCGCCTGGGGTCGGTCGCCGACGACAAGGTATGGCGCGTCCCGAAACTGACCAGCTTCTCCACCGTCCCCTTCAACCGCGCAGCATCCGGCGCCTTCGCCTGCGCGGCGGCGGGCAAAGCGGCCTGTGGTGTCAGGGTCAGGGCGGATGCTGCGGCCAGCAGGATGATCTTTTTCATGTCCACCGGTCTACCGCCTGTCGCACATCTGTAAAGCACCCCGGCACGTCCGCGCGCTCGCAATATAATCCCCAATATAGATCAACTCTTTATCCCCTTGACGAAAGACCCCACCCAATTGCACCAGAGCATTGTTCAGCTCGGGGGAGCTGAGTCTTTATTTGGGGGTTTCATGTTGAGAATGACTGTTGCTGCGATGGCATTGGCTATCGCAGCGCCCGCCTTTGCGGAAACGTTGACCGTGGACAGCGTGATCGCCCTGTCCGAAGCTGGCATTGGCGACGAAGCCGTCATTGCCAAAATCAAGTCGTCCGGCACGCACTTTGATCTGACGACAGACCAGATGCTCATGCTCAAGAGCAAAGGCGTTTCAGGCCCGGTTATCGCGGCCATGCTCAGCAACAGTGCCGCCGCAGCGCCGGCCATGTCGATGGATTCGCCCGATCCGCTCGTTCCGCACCCGGCTGGCGTCTATCTCCTGTCCAGCACCGGCGCAGGCCGCAAGATGCAACGTATCGATCCGACCATCACCAATCAGGCGAAGACGGGCGGCATTATCGGCTATGCCTTCACCGGTGGGATCGCCTCAATGAGCATCAAAGCGGCCATTCAAAATGAAGCTGCCCGCGTGCGTACTCAGGCAGGCAGGCCCAGCTTCTACTTTTTCTTCGATGAATCGAACCCTGACGCTGCTCGCGGTAATACTGCATGGGCCGCCGGCACGACAGCGACCGTGTCCTCTCCTTCGGAATTCACGCTGATCAGGCTGACGAAAAAGGATGGCCGCAGAGAGGCCCGCGTGGGAAGCACGAATATCGGCGGCACAAAAACGGGAGTCATGGACAAGGATCGGCTTGTCTTCGACTATGAAATGGTCCGTCCCGGCGTGTTCCGTGTCACCCCCACGCAGGAACTCGCCGCCGGCGAATATGGCTTCATATACTCCATCTCGGGCGGCGGATCGGCGGGTGCCATGACCGCGCGCATTTTCGATTTCGGCGTCTGACCTCGCTGGAAATCAAAGCTAACTAACGCACCCATCCGGCGCGGATCACCCCGCGCCGGACCGCTTATCGCTCACCGGCCAGGCTGCGCTGACCTGCGCATGCCCCGACCCGTTCGCCCTTCACGGTCCAGCGCCGCATGTCGGGACGCACCGCATAATCGGGACTGAATTCCACCGGCTCCTGCCGATCCTCAAATTCCAGCCGCAGCGAAGACGGATCGTACACGCCCGTCACCACCAGCGCATGTTTCGCCGGCACATTCTTTCCGCCGCCGCCATCCCTGCTCTTGATGACCATGCTGCCACCGTTGCAGGCCTGCGTCGCCCGCAACCGGCCATCCCCGATCCTGACGTGCAGCGGCCTGCAGGACGTACTGCCGGCCGCGTCCGATCGCCCCTCGCCCACCAGCAGGCGCGTCAGGCTGACGACTTCGCTGTCGGGCAGGCAGAATGTCCATCTCCTGTCGGAACCGGCCGGTCGCCTGCTATCCCAATCGTCTGGATTCCGGCCGAAATGATAGGCTTTCGACACGTCGACCTGCCACAGCCCCGCGCTCAGGCGTTGCGTGTCCCGTCGTCCCTCCACGACGATATCGTTCCCGCCATCTGTCTCCTGCGCCATCGCCGGGACGATGGCTATCGTCGCCAGAACGCCGCCGATCAGTGCCTGTCGAACCATCAATCCTGCCTGTCTACGCGGTGCATGACCCCAGCCTATCCGACGCTCGCTAAAAAGCCAGCCATGCCTCACATCGCCCGCACCCGCGCCTCGCCCGTCCTGCCCAGCATCAACTCGCTCATCGCCCATACCAGCGCATCGGCCCGGTCGGGTGATCGCCCCGGCCCGACATAGCCGCCGCCCGCCAGCAATCCGCACATCTGATCCTCCAGATCGGGGAAGGCGCCGCGATGCGCCACCCGGCCCGCTTCATACAGCGCCGCCACCGGTTCCGCCCGCGCCGCCTTGCCCCGGCTGGCATGGA
>JAGVJS010000279.1 GCA_020051025.1 Sphingobium sp.
CACCGCCCGACGCGCGCCAGGGCGCCAGTCGCCAGACCTGGCCCCCTTCGGCGATCAGCACATCGTCCAACGCTTCGCCATCATTGTTTCCATCGCGCGGATCAAAGCAGATCGTTACGGCTTCGCCATCGAGCATGAAGGTCGCCTCTGTCCTGATCGGCGCATTGAGGCGGAAGCCCGACAGGCCATCCCCATGAACGAGGGCGGACGCCGCGTCGGCCAGTGCCTCTTCGGATGGACGGTGCGGCGGCAGCAGCGCATCCCCTTCCCGGCCGATGAGGCCCGTATCCAGTTCGGCCGCGACAAAGGCAGGATGCTCCAGCGCCTTGACGAGGAAACCGGCGTTGGTGCGCAACGGCCAGATGGCCGTATCGTCCAGCGCGGCGGCCAGTGACTGGCGCGCTGCATCGCGGGTCGCACCGTGAGCGATCACCTTGGCAATCATCGGGTCGTAGAAAGACGAGATTTCGGCGCCCTGCTCGACGCCGGTGTCGATACGGCACCCCTGCCCCAGCTCAAACGTATCGAGCAGGCCGATCGACGGCAGGAAGCCCTTGGCCGGATCTTCGGCATAGAGGCGCGCTTCCATCGCCCAGCCGTTGATGGATAAGTCTTCCTGCCTCTTGGGCAGCGGTTCGCCCGATGCGACGCGCAACTGCCATTCGACCAGATCCTGACCGGTGATTTCCTCCGTCACGGGATGTTCGACCTGAAGCCGCGTGTTCATTTCCATGAACCATATGCGGTCGGCGCGCAGCCCTTCGCTGCCGTCGGCGATGAACTCGATCGTGCCGGCGCCGACATAGTCGACCGCCTTCGCCGCATTGACCGCCGCCTGACACACCGCCGCGCGGGTGTCGGCATCCATGCCCGGCGCCGGCGCTTCCTCTATCACCTTCTGGTGGCGGCGCTGGAGCGAACAGTCGCGTTCGAACAGATGGACGACATGGCCATGGCTGTCGCCAAAGACCTGCACTTCGATATGGCGCGGGTTGGTGATCCATTTTTCCAGCAGCACGGCATCATTGCCGAAGCTGGACGCCGCCTCGCGCTGGCAGGAGAGCAGGGCGTCGGCAAAGTCGGCGGGGCTGTCCACCTTGCGCATGCCCTTGCCACCGCCGCCGGCGACTGCCTTGATGAGGACGGGATAGCCGATGGCGTCGGCCTCCGCCTTCAGTCGATCGGGCGACTGGTCTTCGCCCAGATAACCGGGTGTGGTCGGCACGCCGGCCTGCTGCATCAGCTGCTTGGCGGCGTCCTTCAGCCCCATGGCGGTGATGCTGGCCGGATTGGGGCCGACCCAGATGAGGCCGGCATCCTGCACCGCCTGCGCAAACTGGGCATTTTCGGACAGGAAGCCATAGCCCGGATGGATAGCCTGCGCACCGGCCTGCTGCGCGGCGGCGATGATGCGGTCGCCCAGCAGATAGGATTCACGTACCGGGGATGGGCCGATATGGACCGCTTCGTCGGCGGAGCGAACATGCAGGGCGTTGGCGTCGGCATCGGAATAGACGGCGACGGTGCGGATGCCCATGGCGCGCGCAGTGCGGATGATGCGACAGGCGATTTCGCCGCGATTGGCGATGAGGAGGGACTGGATCATCGTCATTACATCCTGAAAATGCCGAACTGCGCGCGGTCTTCGACCGGGGCGTTCAGCGCTGCGGCGAAGGCGAGGCCCAGGACGTCGCGGGTCTGGGCCGGGTCGATAACGCCATCATCCCACAGCCGCGCGGTCGCATAATAGGGATTGCCTTCATCCTCATATTTGCGGCGGATGGGCGCCTTGAAGGCTTCGGCTTCTTCCGTGGTCCATTTGCTCGCGTCGCGGTGGACGGTCGCCAGCACGCTGGCCGCCTGTTCGCCGCCCATCACACTGATGCGGGCGTTGGGCCAGGTGAAGAGGAAGCGCGGGCCATAAGCGCGGCCGCACATGCCGTAATTGCCCGCGCCGAAGCTGCCGCCGATGAGCACGGTGATCTTGGGCACTTGGGCGGTGGCAACGGCTGTGACGAGTTTCGCGCCATTCTTGGCGATCCCTTCCGCCTCATATTTGCCGCCGACCATGAAGCCGGAGATATTCTGGAGGAAGAGCAAGGGGATGCGCCGCTGGCAGGCCAGTTCGATGAAATGGGCGCCCTTGAGCGCGCTTTCGCTGAAGAGGACGCCGTTATTGGCGAGGATCGCGACCGGCATGCCCCAGATATGGGCGAAGCCGCAGACCAGCGTGGTGCCGTACAGCGGCTTGAATTCATGAAATTCGCTGCCGTCGACGATGCGGGCGATGATTTCGCGCACATCATAGGGCGCGCGGACATCGTCAGGGATGATGCCGTACAGGTCCGCCGGATCGAATTTGGGCGGACGGGGATCGTGCAGGTTGAGGTCGGGCTGGCGATCGGGCTGGAATGTCGAGACGATATCGCGGACGATGGTGAGGGCATGATCGTCGCTTTCGGAGACATGATCGACCACGCCCGACTTGCGGCCATGCAGGTCGCCGCCGCCCAGGTCCTCCGCGCTGATGACTTCGCCGGTCGCGGCCTGCACCAGCGGCGGGCCGGCGAG
Organism: Sphingobium sp.; assembly: GCA_020051025.1. Taxonomy (GTDB): domain Bacteria; phylum Pseudomonadota; class Alphaproteobacteria; order Sphingomonadales; family Sphingomonadaceae; genus Sphingobium. Next base: position 2,572 of record JAGVJS010000279.1, read on the forward strand.
GAAGATGGTGCCCTGATTGCGGACGATCACCGTTTCGTCCGACATGGCGGGCACATAGGCGCCGCCCGCCGTGCAACTGCCCATGACGCAGGCGATTTGCGGGATGCCGCGCGCCGACAGGTTCGCCTGATTGTAGAAGATGCGGCCGAAATGGTCGCGGTCGGGGAACACCTCCGCCTGGTTGGGCAGGTTCGCGCCGCCGCTGTCGACCAGGTAAATGCAGGGCAGCCGGTTTTCGAGCGCGATTTCCTGCGCGCGCAGATGCTTCTTGACGGTGAGGGGATAATAGGTGCCGCCCTTCACCGTGGCGTCGTTGCAGGCGATCATCACCTGACGCCCGGATACGCGGCCTATGCCGGCGATGATGCCGGCGCCGGGCACTTCGTCGCCATAAAGGCCGTTGGCGGCCAGCTGGCCGACCTCCAGAAAGGGAGAGCCGGGATCGAGCAGCCGTTCGACGCGGTCGCG
>JAGVJS010000347.1 GCA_020051025.1 Sphingobium sp.
TACGCCCCGTTCAAAGCGCTGCCTGCGACCATCCCCGCCGATGTGCAGGCCGCGTTGAAGAGGGAGGCGCAGGCCGCGATCGCGCAGGCAGTCGTGCCGGCGCACAACAAGCTGCTGACCTTTTTGCGGCAGGACTATATTCCGGGCGCGCGCAAGGATCTCGCCGCCTACAAGCTGCCCGACGGCAAGGCCTATTATCAGTCCAAGATCCGTGAGTTCGTCACGCTGGACAAAAGCCCGGCGCAGATTCACCAGATCGGCCTCAGCGAAATGGCGCGCATCCGGGGGCAGATGGCTGAGGTCATGAAACAGGTCGATTTCAAAGGCGATCTGCCGGCCTTTCTTACCTTCCTGCGCACCGATCCGCAATTTTATGCGAAGACGCCGCAGGAATTGCTCAACCGCGCGGCCTGGATCGCCAAGATGTTCGACGGCAAAGCGTCCGAATATTTCGGGCGGATGCCGCGCATGCGTTTCGCGATCAAGCCGGTGCCGGACGATATCGCGCCTTTCTACACCGGCGGGCGCGGCGGGCCGGGCATCTATCTGGTCAACACCTATAATCTGCCCTCGCGCCCCTTTTATTCACAGGTCGCGCTGACCCTGCACGAAAGCGCGCCCGGCCATGCGATGCAGATGCCGCTGGCGGCGGAGAATAAGGAACTGCCTGCCTTCCGCCGCGACACCTATCTGTCCGCCTATGGCGAGGGCTGGGCGCTCTATTGCGAGGCGCTGGGCGAGGATATGGGCATGTATGAAACGCCCTATGACCGCTTTGGCATGCTGAGTTATCAGGCGTGGCGCGCGTCGCGGCTGGTGGTCGACACCGGCATCCATGCCATGGGATGGACGCGCAAACAGGCGCAGGATTATCTGCATGACAATACGGCGCTGTCCGATCATGAGATCGAGACGGAGGTGGATCGTTACATCGCCTGGCCGGGGCAGGCTTTGTCCTATTATATGGGCGAGCTGGCCTTCGCCGATGCGCGCAAAAAGGCCGAGAAGGCGCTGGGACCGAAGTTCAATATCCGCGCTTTCCATGATGCGGTGCTGGCGCTGGGCGCGGTGCCGCTGCCAGTCATCGACCAGCGTGTCGACCAGTTGATCGCCGAAGATGGCAAGGGGCCTTATCCCGATGAAGAATAAGCTGTTTGCAGGGCTGGCGCTGATCGCGCTGGCCGCACCGCTCGGTGCGCAGGCGCCGCGCCAGATCAGCGTGCCGGGCAATCCGATCCTGGCCGATGGCGATTATTATTCGACCGATCCCGCGCCCTTCGTGGCGGACGGGGCGTTGTGGATATTGGCGGGGCGTGACCAGGCGCCGCCCGATGTCAATGATTTCATCATGGGCGAATGGCAGCTGCTGAAGACGGACGATCCCAAATCGGGCAAATGGACTCATTATCCCGCCATCGCCAAGCCGGAAAATGTCTTCGCCTGGGCGGAGGAAGCGCGGGCCTATGCCGGGCAGATCGTGCAGGGACCGGACAAGCGTTATTATTTCTACGCGCCGGTGCTGGAGAAGAATAGCGACGCGCAGGATCGCTTCGCCATAGGCGTGGCGGTGGCGGACAGCCCGACCGGGCCGTGGCGCGACGCGCATCCGTCGGGACCGATCATATCCCAGCGCGTGCCGATGAAGAATGATATCCAGAATATCGATCCCACCGTGCTGATCGACGATGACGGGCGGGTCTATCTCTACTGGGGCACGTTCGGCCAGTTGCGCGGGATCGAACTGGAACGCGACATGGTGACGCCGAAGGGCGGGGGTCAAGCGATCGAGGGGCTGACCGGCTTTTTCGAGGCGCCGTGGATCATGAAGCGCAAGGGCATCTATTATATGCTCTATGCCGGAAACAAGGCGGGGCCGAAATCCGAATGTACGCCCGCCGTCTATCATGCCTGTATCGCCTATGGCACGGCGCCTTCGCCGACGGGGCCGTGGACCTATCGCGGCGTGGCGTTGAAGCCCGTGTCCTCCACCACATCTCATCCCGGCGCGGTGGAGTTTAAGGGCCAATGGTATCTGGCCTATCATACGGCGGACGCGCAGGGCGGCGGGCATTTCCGCCGCAGCGTGGCGATCGACAAAATGGAATGGGACGACAGCGTCACGCCGGCGCGGATCAAAACGGTCGTGCCGACGCTGCGGCCGCAGCCGCCCTTGCCACCGACCCGCAATATCGCGCGAGCGGCCTCTGCGACCGCCTCCAACGATCCGGTGCCGGTGCAATATTGGATCAGGGCGCTGAACGACGGCATCACCAGGGCCGCGCCGCTGCCGCCCGACCTGTGGGGCAGCTGGTCGCCGAACAATCCGCCGAGCCAGTGGATCGAATATCGCTGGGACAAGCCGGTGACGATCGACGGATCGCGCATCTGGTTCTGGAACGACCAGCCGGCCGGGTCGGGCATGGGCGTTGCGCCGCCCGCCACCTGGCATCTGGAATATTGGCACAAGGGCTGGAAGCCGGTGCCGGGCGCGCGGGGTTACGGCACCGAGCCGGGCGGGTTTCAGACCGTCACCTTCCCGCCGATCCACACCCGTTGCCTGCGCGCGGTGCTGAATGCGTCGGGCGACGGCAAGAGCCATGCAGGGCTGGCCGTGCAGGAGTGGGAAGCGCTGGCGCCCAAGATCGCGCCACCGGCGGTGCGGGATTGGACTTCTGCTCCGGCGCCGAGCTGCGGCTGACGGCAGCGATCCGGGTAGAGGAAATATCAAGGGGCGCGGTTCAATCTGCGCCCTTTTTGCTTTTATTCCAAAGATCTGATCGCAATCTGCGTTCTTTCTGCAACTTTGTTGCCGAAAGATTGCAACCCTCTTGACTCCGACAAAATAATGTAGTTGGTATACGATATAAAGTCAGGCGATCCGCCGGGGAAAAAAGGGGAAAGTGGATGAAGTCTCGGATTGTTCTCAACATGTCGGCGGCTTTGTCCGCGCTGGCTTTCGCGTCGTTATCGAGCGGAGCCATGGCGCAGGACGCGCCGCAATCCCCAGACGAAGCGGCGGTCGCCAAGTCGGACATCATCGTCACCGGCGTGCGTGGCAGCGTCGAGGCGGCGGCGACCAAGAAGAAGAACAGCAAGCAGATCGTCGATTCCATCGTCGCGGAAGATGCCGGCAAATTGCCGGACAATAATGTTCCTGAAGCCTTGTCGCGCGTAACCGGCGTGCAGATCAGCCGCGAACGCGGCCAGGGGCAGAGCATCAATATCCGCGGCCTCAGCCAGGTGCAGACCACCGTTAACGGCAATAATGTCAATCTGGGCACGGAACGGTCGATCAGCCTGGCCGACATTCCGGCCGAATTGCTGAAGTCGGTCGATGTCTACAAGACCCGCACCGCCGATCAGGTGGAGGGCGGCATCGCCGGCACCGTCAATGTCGAACTGCGCCGTCCGCTGGACCTGAAGAAGGGCCTGACCGTCGCGGGCAGCCTGCGCGGCGCCTATGACGAATATGCCAAGAAGACCAGCCCCTATGCCAGCATCCTGGTGGGCGAGCGGTTCGACACCGGCATCGGCGAAATGGGCTTCCTGCTCAACGGCAGCTGGACCAAGACCTATTATCAGGAAAATTATGTCGAGAGCGAATCGCCCGACACCGTCTGCTGCGAAGGCGATGCCAACAGCCCGCTAAACAATGTGCCAGCGCAGTATCGCAATGCCGTCATTCCCTATCGTACCCAATATGGCACCGAAAGCGGCTATGTGACGCGCCCGTCGCTGAGCGGTGTGTTCCAATGGAAGCCGTCCGACACGCTGGAGTTCATTCTGGAGGGCAGCTATATCGGGTCGAAGGAGCGGCGCTCCATCGACAAGATGTGGACGCTCAACCGAGAATGGAACACCCAGTTCAGCGGTATCGAACTGATGCCCGACGGTCAGACCATCAAGAAACTGACCATTTCCAATCCGAACGGCGTGCCGGCCTATATCGAGGGGACGTACAACACGCTGAAGCGCGACCTCTACACCACCAATTTCGAAACCAACTGGCGTCCGACCGACCGCGCGCTGTTGCATTTCGGTACGCAATATAGCTGGTCTAAGGACAGCTATTATTATGTGCAGCAGATCCTGCGGCCCTATAACCTGCAATCGGCGACGATCGATTTCGTATCTGACGCCTATTCGCGCCCGATCCCGTCGATCACCTTCAATGGCACCGACCTGAACGATGTGACCCAATATGGCGTCAACCGGTTCCAGGATAATGCCGGCGTTTCCAAGAACAAGGAAATCGCCAGCCAGATCGACCTGACGCTGGAACTGAGCGACAAGAGCCTGCTGCGGTCGCTTCAGACCGGCATTCGTTACAACCGGCGCGATGTCGATCGTTACTATGGCTATCGCGACGGCTTCCCCCGCGTGAATGGTGCCGATGCGCCGCTGACCGCCTTCCCCGGTGGGGATCAGGCGTCGATGGTCGGCCCGGACCTGTCCGGATCGCCGCAATGGTATCGTATCCCGGGCAAGACTTTGCTGAATAGCATCGACGCGGTGCGCGCCTATATTCAGGCGACCGATCCGGGCAATGCGGTCCGCTTTTCCAGCGAATTGCCGCCCAGCGATCAGGGACAGACCTTCACGTCGAAGGAAAATACCTTCGCCGCCTATGCCCAGCTTAATTACGGGTTCGATGTCGGTTTCCCGATCGATGGCGTGGTCGGGCTGCGTGCGGTCAACACCTGGGGATCTTCGACCAGCTTCCAGTATCGGATTGGCCCGGCGACGGAAGGCTCTCCGCTCATTATCGAGGAAAGCTCGGGTCGCGGCAACTTCATGGATTATTTGCCCAGCGTCACCGCGACGCTGCATTTCGATCCCAAGACGCAGTTGCGCCTGTCCTACACCACCAACGTGTCGCGCCCCAGCTTCTACGATCTGCGGCCCTTCTTCTTCGTTGATCCCAATGCGGCCAATCCGCGCGTCGATGCCGGCAACCCGGACCTGAAGGCGCAGCGCGAATGGTCGGTCAATGCCAGCCTGGAACATTATTTCGGTCGGGCCGGTTCAGCGTCGGTCGCAGGCTATTACAAGAAGGCGACCAACTGGACCTATTACAGCAACGAGATCGTCGGCGATCTGGCTGAATATGGTCTGCCGGGCCGCAGCGGATCGGTCGCGCAGCTTCGCAACGCAGGCGACGGCACCTTCTACGGCATCGAGGCGCAGGTGCAGAGCTTCTTCGACTTCCTGCCGGGTGCACTCAAGAATTTCGGCGCCAGCCTGAACGTCACCCGCATTCTGGAGGCGCGTGTCGAATATCCTTACCCTGAGGATTTCCCCGGCGCCTTCGATTCGGTCGATACGTCCAAATGGACCGCCAACGCGGCGCTCTATTATGACACGCCCAAGTTCAGCACGCGCGTCGCCTTCAACTACCGGTCGCCCTATCGCCTGTTCGTATGGACCGACAATCCGGCCTATAGCTGGTATAATGACTCCACCTATCGTCTGGACGCCGCCGTCAACTATACCCCGGTCAAGTTCATGACCCTGTCGATCGAGGGCACCAACCTGACCGGCAACGACCCCTACCGCTATTTCGGCAAGCAGAACCTGCTGCCGCTGGGGGTTCGGACGATGGCCCGGACGGTGCAGGGCAGCGTTCGCTTCCGTTTCTGATGAGAAGCATTTCGGGAACATGATAGGAAAGAGGCTGCGGCAGCGATGTCGCAGCCTCTTTGCGTTGCGACGATCAGGAGGAACAGGATGGCAAGATCTGGCTGGTTGTGGATCGGGGTTGGCCTGATGCTGGTCCCCGCACCGTTGAACGCGAGGGCGCCGGACCGACGCTGCGTCCTGCAAAGCCGGGTGGCGGCGCCGGTGGTGCGCGATGACGGACGGCTCTATTTCCGGGGACAGCCCGACACGAAGCAATCTTATATCGCGCTGTTCAAGGGTGGTTCCTGCCCCGGCCTGAATGCCTTCGCCACCCCAATCGTCGAGACAACCGGCGCGGGCTATTGCGAGGGGGACAAGGTGCGGGCGGTCAATCTGCCCAGCCAGATACCCGGCCCGATCTGCGTCATCGACCATCTCCAGCCTTTCGCCGGGGACGTCGACGATCCAATCCCTGACGAAGCGCCGCATAAATGATTTGCCGCAGTGCAAAAAGTCCGTTGCAAGCGCCAACCTAATATCGTATACGATATCTATATTCATCGCAAAAAGGCAGGAAGAACGAATATGGCAATTGGTTGGAAGGGCGTGTTTCCGGCAGTCACCACGCAGCTGCGTGAGGATTTGTCGATCGACCTGGCCGACACGCAGCGCGTGGTCGACGATCTGGTCAAGGACGGCGTCACCGGCGTGATTGCGCTGGGCACGGTCGGTGAAAACAACTCGCTGGACTATGAGGAAAAGGTCAGCGTCCTTTCCGCCATCGTGGAAGTCGTGGATGGCCGCGTGCCGGTCATCACCGGCGTGTCGGAGTTTGATACGCGCCGCGCCGTCCGCTATGCGCAGGCCGCCGAACAGGCCGGCGCCGATGGGCTGATGCTGCTTCCGCCGATGGTCTATGTCACCAAGCCGCATGAACTGGTGAACCATTTCAAGGGCGTGGCCGACCAGACCGGCCTGCCGATCATGCTTTATAACAATCCGCCAGCCTATCGCACGGTGATCGACCAGGAGGTTCTGACCGCCCTGATCGCCGTCAAGAATATCGTCGCGGTCAAGGAATCCGCGCCCGACACCCGCCGCTTCACTGATTTCCGCAATGCGTTCGGTGATCGCTACACGCTGTTCGCGGGTCTGGACGATGTCGCGCTGGAAGGCCTGTATCTGGGCGCGCAGGGTTGGGTGTCGGGCCTGACCAACGCCTTCCCCAAGGAATCGGTCGAACTGGTCCGCGCCTTCGAGCGGGGCGATCATGCCAAGGCGATGGAAATCTATCGCTGGTTCATGCCGCTGCTCCA
>JAGVJS010000249.1 GCA_020051025.1 Sphingobium sp.
GGGTATAGCGGCTGAACTCCAGCCAGTTCTCGCTCTTCGCCGCCTTGTCCACCACGGCGCGCAGTTCCGCGTCCAGCTGGGCCAGACGATGGAGCATATAGCGCTCCAGTTCCGGCATTTCGGCATAGGACACCGCTTCCGTCTCTTCATCATAGTCGGAAAGGGCGCCCAACATGTAGCGGAATGTATTGCGCAATTTGCGATAAGCGTCGGAAGACCCGGCCAGCACTTCATTGCCGATGCGCACATCGTCGAAATAGTCGGTGCTGGCGACCCAGACGCGCAGGATGTCCGCGCCGCTCTCGCTCATGATCTTGAGCGGATCGACGACATTGCCCAGCGACTTGGACATTTTCTTGCCCGTACCGTCCAGCGCAAAGCCATGGGTCAGCACCGCGCCATAGGGCGCACGGCCGCGCGTACCGCAGCTTTCCAGCAGCGAGGACTGGAACCAGCCGCGATGCTGGTCCGAACCCTCGATATAGAGGTCGGCGCGCACGCCCTCGCCATAGCGACCCTCGACCACGAAGCTGTGGGTCGAGCCGCTGTCGAACCAGACGTCGAGAATGTCGTTCACGACCTCATAGTCGTTAAGGTCATAATCCGGGCCGAGCAGCGCCTGATGATCGGCGCCGAACCATGCGTCCGCACCCGCGCCCTTGAACGCTTCGATGATGCGGGCATTGACCGCCGGATCAACCAGATATTGCCCGCTCTTGCGATGGACATAGAGAGCGATGGGCACGCCCCAGGCGCGCTGGCGGCTGATCACCCAGTCGGGGCGCCCTTCCACCATGGAGCGGATACGGTTGGTCGACCGCTCCGGCACCCAGCGGGTCTGCTCGATCGCGTCGAGCGCGATTTCGCGCAGCGTCGGGCCGTTGCCGCTGATAACCGGCGTCGGCATCACGCCGCCATCCACGTCCGCCAGCACGGCTTCCTGTGGGCGATCCATCGGGATGAACCATTGCGGGGTGCAGCGATAGATGATGCGCGCCTTCGACCGCCAGCTATGCGGATAGCTGTGGCGGAAGTCGCTGGCGCTCAGCAGCGCGCCGACGCCACGCAGATCGGTGCAGATCGGGCCTTCGGGACCGTTGAACTTGGTGTTGATGACGCTGCCCTGCCCGGCCAGCCAGTCCCAGTCGTCGCGATAGAAGCCCGCATCATTGACCGCGAACACAGGGTCGATGCCCAGCTTCTTGCAGGCGAGAAAATCCTCCTCACCATGGTCAGGCGCCATATGGACAAGGCCGGTGCCCGCATCGGTCGTGACATGATCGGCCGGCAGCAACGGACGCGGTTTGGCAAAGAAACCGCCCAGCGCGTGCATCGGGTGACGGGCGATGGCGCCGGCGAGGTCGGTGCCTTTGCCCTGCCAAAGAACATCTTGCCCGTCCGAGCGACCCCAACGCCCCAAAACGCTGCCGAGCAGTTCCGCCGCCATCAGATATTTGCGGCCATCGTGATCGGCGACGACCGCATATTCAACCTCTTCGCCATAAGCGATCGCCTGATTGACAGGGATCGTCCAGGGCGTCGTCGTCCAGATCACCGCATGCGCGCCGACCAGTTCCGGCGCGTTGGGCGCTTCGACGATCTCGAACGCCACGTCGATCTGCGTCGACGTCACATCCTCATATTCCACTTCCGCCTCGGCCAGCGCAGTTTTCTCGACCGGCGACCACATGACAGGCTTGGCGCCGCGATACAGCTGGCCGCTTTCGGCAAATTTCAGCAGTTCGCCCACGATCGTCGCTTCGGCGTCGAACTTCATGGTCAGGTACGGATCGGCCCAGTCGCCCATCACGCCCAGACGCTGGAACTGATCCTTCTGCACGCCCACCCATTTGTCGGCATAGGCGCGGCACTGGGCGCGAAATTCCTGCGCAGGAACCTCGTCCTTGTTCAGCTTCTTCTTGCGATATTCCTCCTCGATCTTCCATTCGATCGGCAGGCCATGGCAGTCCCAACCGGGCACATAAGGGGCATCCTTGCCAAGCAAGGACTGCGAACGGACGATGATGTCCTTCAGCACCTTGTTCATCGCATGGCCCATATGGATGTCGCCATTGGCGTAGGGCGGGCCGTCATGCAGGATGAAGCGTTCGCGCCCGGCGCGCTTCTCGCGCAGCTTGCCATATAGGTCCATCGCCGCCCATTTCGCGGCGATCGCCGGTTCCTTCTGGGCCAGCCCCGCCTTCATCGGAAAGTCGGTGACGGGCAGGAAGACGGTGGCTTTATAGTCTTGGGTTTCTTGGCGAGGTGCGTCGGTCATGGGTGTCCGGTATCTGCAAACATCCGTTCGTTTCGAGCGTAGTCGAGAAACGCCAGCACAGCGCCGGATGCTTCTCGACTTCGCTCGAAGCGAACGGGGTTAGGAATAACTGGGCGGCATTAAGCGAGCCGGGGCGTTCCCGCAAGGATTTGCCGCGCATCGGCGCAGTCCTGCGCAATCTGCGCGATCAACGGATCAAGGCCATCATATTTCGCCTCCGGCCGCAGATAATGGATCAGTTGCACCTCGATCGCCAGTTCATACAGGCTTTCGGCGAAATCGAAGAAATGCGGCTCCAGCAATTCCTTGGGCGGATCGAAGCTGGGGCGGATGCCCAGATTGGCCGCGCCATCCAGCACACGCCCGTCCGGCAGCAACCCGCGCACCGCATAAATGCCATAAGCCGGGCGCAAATAGGGGCCAAGGTCGATATTGGCGGTCGGGAAACCGATCGTCCGCCCCAGCTTGTCGCCATGCTGGACGATCCCCTTGATCGTGAAGGGCCGGGTCAGCAGCCGCGTTGCGGCGGCGCAATCGCCGGCCTGCAACGCGGCGCGGATGCGGCTGGAGGAAATAGATCGGAAGA
>JAGVJS010000107.1 GCA_020051025.1 Sphingobium sp.
GCCGGCGGGCAGGGCGCGCAATATATCGGCGATCTGCGCGCGCATGCCGCTAGCGATGTCGCTGAACAGCGCAAGGCGCGCGCCTTCCGACATGTCCGCCGCGTCGATATCCGCCCAGAGCGCGCCGATGTCATAGAGGCGCTCGGCGATCAGGAAGGCGCTGGCCAGATCGGCAAGCGAACAGCCTTCCTCCTCCGCCAGTTCGAACGGATGGATGAGGCCAAGGCGGTTGACGATGCGGTTGGCGACCTTGGTGGCGATGATCTCCTTCTTGAGCGCATGGCCGGCAATCGCGTCCGCTTCCTTCTTCTGCATCGCCTCAGGGAAGGCGGCCATCAGCTCGGCGGTCATGCTCTCGTCGGTGGCGAGGTCGCCATGTTCGATCGCATCCTGCAATGCGAGCTTGGCGGTCGAGAGCAGTACGGCCAGTTCGGGGCGGGTCAGCCCCTGACCATCCTGTCCACGGCGCAGCAGCTGGTCGTTGGCGGCCAGCCCCTCCACCTGCCGGTCGAGACGCCCGGTTTCCTCGAACGTCTCGATCAGGCGAACATAGGAGGCAAGGTCCGCCGCGCCGCCCGCTTCGGCGATGGAGAGGCCCAGCGCCTGAAGCCGGTTATCCTCCAGCACGATGTCGCCCACCGCGTCGGTCATGCTTTCGAGCAGCGTATTGCGCTTGTCGAAGGGCAGGCGGCCTTCCGCCATTTCCTTGTTCAGCGCGATCTTGATGTTGACCTCATTATCCGAACAATCGACGCCGGCGCTGTTGTCGATGAAGTCGGTATTGATCCGCCCGCCATGCAGCGAGAAGGCGATACGGCCCGCCTGCGTGGTGCCGAGGTTCGCGCCTTCGCCGATCACCTTGACGCGCAGCTGTTCGGCATTGACGCGCAGCCGGTCGTTGGCCGGATCGCCGACATCGCCATGGCTTTGCGCGGCGGCCTTCACATAGGTGCCGATGCCGCCGAACCAGAGCAGGTCGGCCGGGGCCTTGAGGATCGCGGAGATGAGCGCGGCTGGCTCCATTTCCTTGTCCGTCACGTCCAGGATCGCCTGCATCTCCGGGGTCAGCGGGATGCGCTTCAGGCTGCGGGAGAAAACACCGCCGCCCTTGGAGATCAGCGCCTTGTCATAATCTTCCCAGCTGGAGCGGGGCAGGGCGAACATCCGGTTGCGCTCTTCCCAGCTCTTCGCCGGATCGGGCGTGGGGTCGAAGAAGATGTGGCGATGGTCGAAGGCGGCGACCAGTCTGATCGCCTTGCTGAGCAGCATGCCGTTGCCGAACACGTCGCCCGACATGTCGCCGCAGCCCACGACGCTGACCGGCTCGCTCTGCACATCGACGCCCATTTCGGCGAAGTGGCGCTGGACCGAGATCCATGCGCCGCGCGCGGTGATGCCCATCGCCTTGTGATCATAGCCGTTGGAGCCGCCGCTGGCGAAGGCATCGCCCAGCCAGAAGCCGCGGTCTAGCGCGATGGCGTTGGCGACGTCGGAGAAGGTGGCCGTGCCCTTGTCCGCCGCGACGACGAAATAGGGATCGTCGCCATCATGCACGACGACGTCGGCGGGATGCTTCACCTTGTTCTTCACGATATTGTCGGTGATCGACAACAGCGACCGGATGAAGATGCGATAGCTTTCGGTGCCTTCGGCCAGCCAGGCGTCGCGATCGGCCTGCGGGTTGGGCAGTTGCTTGGGATAGAAGCCGCCCTTCGCACCGGTCGGCACGATGACGGCGTTCTTCACGCGCTGCGCCTTCATGAGGCCCAGAATTTCGGTGCGGAAATCGTCGCGTCGATCGGACCAGCGCAACCCGCCGCGCGCAACCGGCCCGGCCCGCAGGTGGATACCCTCCACGCGTGGGCTGTAGACCCAGATTTCACGCCAGGGCAGCGGTGCGGGAAGGCCGGGCACCAGCGCGCTGTCCAGCTTGAAAGCGATCGCCTCTTGCGCGGCAGGGGCGTAGAAATTGGTGCGCAACGTCGCGGTGATGACGGCGCGCAGCAGGCGCAGAATGCGGTCCTCGTCGATCGCGGACACGCGCTCCAGCCCGGCGTCGATATCGGCCTGTGCCTGGGCGATGCGGTCGGCCGCGCCGTCCTGCGCGGCGGGGTTATGCAGCGCGTCGAACAGGGTGATGAGGTTGTTCGCAATGCCCTGCGCCTTGCGCAGCGTATCAGCAAAGGTCGCCATGCCATAGGCGACGCCCGCTTGTCGCAGATAGCGATAGAGGGCACGGAACAGCACGACCGATCGCGGCGCGAGGCCGGCGGTGACGATCAGCTCGTTTAGCCGGTCATTTTCCGCCACATTTTCCAGCACCTGCGCGATGGCTTCGGTCACGACCTCGGCCCGCTCCACCACCAGCTGCGCATCGTCGCCGGCGGGCAGTTCCAGCACGAAGCGCTGGACATGGCCCAGCGTGCCGCCCTCGATCGCACTGCCGCCGATCGCGGTGGTCATTTCCTCGATCACGCGGAAACCAAAATTCTCGAAGGCGGGGACGACTTCGGACAGGGCGACCGTCACATGGCTGTAGAGTTTCAGCCGCAGCCGTTCGGCGCTGTCTTCGGGGTTGCGGTAGATGCGGATCGACTTGTCGCCGTCACCCGACAGGCCATGGATCAGCCGAATGTCGATCGCGGCTTCCTCCGGCCCCGCGCCATTGCGATAGGCCAGCGGGAAGCCGCCGCCATAACGCTGCGCCATGGCGGCGGCACGGCCCGGCTCCTCGGTCACGGCCAGCGCCTCCTCGACTGCCGGAATCCAGCCACGCACCATCTGCTTCAGCATCCGGTCGAGCGCGACATCATCGGGCACGACCCCGCCATCGCGCAGGTCGAGCGTGATGCGCAGCAGCGCCAGCCCGCCTTCCTCCAGCGCGATCGACCAGCTGAGCACAGTGCCATGACTCTTGAGCGCCAGCATGTCCTGAATGCTCACGCGGCGGGCGGTGGACAGTTCGTCGCGCGGCAGCCAGACGAAGGCATAAAGGTGACGCGCCAGCGCGCTGGTGGCCAGCGCCAGTTTGGGCCGCGGCCGGTCGGTCAGCGACATGAAGGTCAGGGCCAGCCGCTCCAGCGTCTCGCGGTCGAAGCCGATGGTGATGTCATGGGGCAGGGCGGTCAGCGCATGGGCCAGCGTCTTGCCGGCATGGCCCTGCGGATCGAAGCCGAACTTGTCCATCAGCGTCGACAGGGCGGAGCGCAGCAGCGGCACCTTGTCCGGCGTCGCCGACAGGCCGGAACTGGTCCACATGCCGGCGTGGATCGACAGGGCCTTGACCGTCTTGCCTTCCCGCACCGGAATGATGATGAGGTCGAGCAGCACGAGCCGATGGACGCGCGAAATACGGCTGGATTTGATGATCAGCGGGGTGCGCTTGCCTTCCTCGAACCAGATGAAGGCAGCCTCCAGCGAGGCGGGCGCGATCAGCGGCTTGTCATGGCGGGTGCAGATGCCGAGCGGTGCGCTGCTGCTGCCGTCGCGGCTGACGATTTCGTGGCCGGTCTGGGTGAAATGGCGGGCCAGGAACCAGCGCAGCAGGGCAGCGCCTTCCTCGTCGGGTACGGCGTCGGCATCGGCGGCCATGGCCGACTGCATCTTCGGCCAGTCGGCAACGGCTGCGCGCACGTCGGCCAGCGTTTCCTGCAACGCCTTTTCCAGCGCCCGGCGCGCCTTCGCATCGGCCCGGTCGGTTTCGATGTAGATCATGGATTCGCGGCGGGCGCCGGACGCATCCTCTTCGAACACGCCAGTCAGTGCGCCATTACCGTCGCGTGTCACGAACAGGACGGGATGGAACAGGCGGTGGATGGTGATGTCGGCCGCCGCCAGCGCATTGGCGATGGAATCGACCAGGAAGGGCATGTCGTCATTGATGACGGCCAGCCGCATGAAACGGCCGTTGGCGCCTTCGCCCAGCGTTTCCACCGCGATGGCTTCATGGCCGGGCTTGCGGCCATTGGCGGTGCGGCCGAGGAACGCGGCGGCGCCA
>JAGVJS010000348.1 GCA_020051025.1 Sphingobium sp.
CTCATCGGCAAACTCGTCGACATCTTCCAACCCGCCGAATGCGCCAATTACTTCAGCTCTTGCGGATATGATCCAGACTGATCGAAATCCGCTCTAATGGGGTATGGTGAACGACCGCATCCTCCCGCGGCATAATGTGGGATGCCCGGGGACAACTTGCGGTATGGCTTATGTCGTTCGTGCCACGCTGAACGCCGTTCGTCCCCCGGTCATGCCGCCGGGCGGCCCGCATAAGCGGATCATCGATCTGGCCGGGACCGTCATCATCCTGTCGCTATGATGACGGCATAGGGCGAACGCGGGTTGCACCCGTTAAGCGACGGTTCACCGCGAATGGCGTCGTTTCCCTTTCATACAGTTTATCCCGATCCGGAGTGCCCGACAGCATCTGGATACGCCCCCGGCATCCCTTGCGCCGGGGGCGTTTTCATGTCTGCGCGATTCGCGCCAATTCCCTTACGGAAATGTCGTTTGCAGAAGGGGCGGATGTCGTTCGTCGCGCCGTTCGTCCGCGTTCGTCTGCGCTTTGTCGGCCTGACCGTCGTTGGCCGACGGGGATCGTTGTCGGGTCGAACCGGGCAGGCATCGCGCGGATCGGGGGCGTAACAAGACAGGGCGAACGGGACAGGTGCCGACCCTGAAAGACCTCCAGGCTCCGCCCGTTCGCACCCCGGCGCTTTGCGATGCCCCCCTTTGGCGATGCGCCGGCCACAACAGATTTTCGAGGAGATAGCCCATGTTCGTTTCGACCAAGATCGCCGCCGCTCTTGCCTCCGTCACCCTGCTGGCCAGTGCCGGCAGCGCGTCTGCGCAGGAATTCCAGTCCAACGGCCGCACCACCGGCGTCTATCATGGCGACCTGGATCTTTCGAAGGCCGCCCATCAGCAGCAGTTGCGCAGCCGGATCGCGCGTGCCGCCAACCGTGTCTGCTCGTCCATGGATTTGCAGGCGCAGCAGACCTGCAAGGCCAAGGCGATCGCCCATGTCGAGGCGCCGATCACCGCCGCCATCGCTCGTGCCGAAACCGGCGAACGCTATGCCGATGCGGGCAAGGAATTACGGCCGGTGGTGGGGAACTGACCCGACGCCATGACTGTGGCGCCACGACAAAAGGCCCGGTTAGCGCCGGGCCTTTTTGCGTTGGTGGCGGATTTCGCGCGTCAGAAATCGGGGCGGCGCTTGGCGCGGAAGGCGGCGACGCCCTCGGCGAAGTCGGGCAGGGTGAAGGCGTCGCGGAACAGGGCGAGTGTGGTGGCGTCGTCGTCCGCTTGGCCCTCAAGGATGCGGCGGATGATCGCCTTCGACGCGCGGACGCTGTGCTGCGCATTGGCGGCGATGGTGCGGGCGAGGGTGTCGGCGGCGGTCAGGGGATCGAGCGCGATCTCCTCGATCAGGCCGATCGCCAGCGCGTCTTCCGCCGTGTGGAGCGCGCCGGTGAAGAGGATGCGCCTGGCGCGGGCCGGGCCGACCAGATCGACCAGCAATTTCGTGTCGAACAGCGAATAGACGATGCCGAGTTTGGCAGGCGTGATGCCGAGGCGTGCGGTGGGAGCGGCGATACGCAGGTCGCAGGCGATGGCGAGGCCGCAGCCGCCACCGACGCAATCGCCGTCGATCGCGGCGATGACCGGCTTTTCGGCATGGGCGAGCGCATATTGGCTGGACCGGATCGCGGCCTGATTGGCGATGCGCCAGTCTTCGTTGCCCGAACAGGCGGCAAATTCGTGGATGTCGGCGCCCGCGCAGAAGAGGCCGGGCGTGGCGGAGGCGAGGATCAGGACGCGGATGGCATCGTCCGCCATCGCCTGGCCGACGAGGTGGGGGAGGCGTTCCCACATCGCCTGCGTCATGGCGTTGCGCCGGTCGGGCCGGTCGATCAGCAGCCGGGCGACCGGGCCGTCCTGTTCCAGCCGCAACGCCATGTCAGGCGGGCCAGTTTTGCAGCAGCGGGACCAGTTCGTCGAAATGATGGATGATGGCGTCGGCTTCCAGATTTTCGACCGGGCCGTCGAGGAAGCCGAAGCTGACCGCGATATTGGCGATGCCGGCATTTTTCGCGCCGGCAATGTCGTTGATCGTGTCGCCGATGAAGATGGTGCGGCCGCCGCCGGCGCGGGCGATCATTGCATGGATCGGGGCGGGATCGGGCTTGGCCACGCCCACCGTGTCGCCGCCGACGATCGCGGCGAAGCGATCCGACAGGCCGATCTGGTGCATCAGGGGAATGGTGAAGCGTTCCGCCTTGTTGGTGCAGATGGCGAGTTTGACGCCGGCGTCGCTCAGCGCGTCCATCGCGGTGAGCAGGCCGGGATAGGGGATGGAGTGGATGGCGAGATTTTGCTCATAATAATCGAGCAGGATGGGAAGGAGAGTGGCGAGGGTTTCTTCGTCATAGCCGCCCGAGGCGTCGAGCGCGCGTTGCAGCATGACCTTCGCGCCCTTGCCGACGAAGGGGTGGATGGCCGCGACCGGGAAGGGCGGGCGGCCGATCGTGCCGATCGCATAGTTGACGGCGGCGGCGAGGTCGCCGCTGGTGTCAAAGAGGGTGCCGTCCAGGTCGAAGCCGACAATGTCGAAAGGGATGCTGCTCATGGCGCCTGCCATGCCGCCTGCGCGGTGGCAAAGGCAAGGCAAACATGGCAGAGGGGAGGCAAGTCCATAGCTTTTGCCGGGAAAATCATCGTGACCAGTTCCGCCAGCCGCCCGCTCGCTGTCATCATCCTTGCCGCCGGGCAGGGGACGCGGATGAAATCGTCGCTGCATAAAGTGCTGCACCCGATCGCCGGGCGGCCGATGCTGCTGCACCTGCTGGCGAGCGTGGGGGAACTGGCGCCCGAGCGGCAGGTGGTGGTCGTGGGCGCGGGGCGCGAAC
>JAGVJS010000176.1 GCA_020051025.1 Sphingobium sp.
CCGATCCGCCCTGGCCCGCACCACCCCGGCCGGGGCCGGTCGGGCGTTTCGGGCCGCCTGGTCCTCCCCGGCGGGGCGGTCCTGATTTTTTCGGCGGTTGCAAGATCGGGTTCCTTTTCATGAGCACTGGCCATTCCCATATGGGACGAAAGCCAGCAACAGGCTGAGATGTGCCACTCCGGCGCTTGGGCGAGGGGGACTGACCGCCCATCGGGCAACCCGGTGCGGGGGCGCGGCGTTTCTTCGGGTGCATGGCGGAATCAGGGCGGATCGGCAAATGTTTTTCGGGCTGGTGAAAGAGGGAGGCGCTGTCACGAAGCGCCGCAAGGCGATCCGCACCGTGCTGGTGGTGGAAGATGAGCCGCTTGTCGCCTTCGATAATGAACATGCGCTGGCGCAGGCCGGCTATCGGATTGCTGCCACGGTGGATGATCACGACCATGCCGTCCGCGTGATGGACGAAGGCGGCGTCGACCTCATCATTGCGGACGTTGCCATCCACGGTGAAAAGAGCGGCATTGACGTAGCCCGCCATGCTGCCCTGCGCGGCCTGCCGGTTCTGTTCGTGACCGGCCATTGTCCGGTCGAGGCGCGGACGCTGGCGATCGGCTGCCTTGCCAAGCCCTATGGCCCCCGCGACCTGATCGCTGCGATCGGCGTGGTCGATGCGCTGCTGCGCGGGGCAAGGCGGCCGAAACTGCCTCCCGGCCTCAGCCTGTTCGAACTGCCGGGCTGATCGCCGCACAGCAGGCTTGCTTGGTAGCGATCTGGCCATATGGTGGCGCCCGAACTGACGCCAGCGGGGAATCTGCGCTTATATGACCGACGCCATACAGGGCAGCCGTAGCTGGCTGGACGCCGTGAAACCCTATGTGGAGAAGGAGCCTCTGGCCGCCTTCTTCCTGGGCGTTTCGTCCGGTTTCCCCTTCGCCATGATCGGCGCCACTCTGACTACGCGCCTGGCGCAGGACGGCATCGACAAGAAGGCGGTGACGGCCTTCACCCTTGCTTTCCTCGTCTATAATCTCAAATGGCTCTGGGCCTGGATCGTCGATGGCGTGCGATTGCCGCTGATCGGCGGGCTGGGCCAGCGCGTATCCTGGTTGCTGGTCGCCGGTGTTTTGGTCATGGCGGCGGTGGCCAATCTGGCGCTGGTCGATCCCACGACCAGCCTTATCCAGACGGCCTATGCCGCCATATTGGTCGGCGCGGCCGGCGCAACCTTTGATATCGTGATCGATGCCTACCGCATCGAAACGCTGAAGCCCGAACAATTGGGCGTCGGTTCGGGCATGTCGCAATATGGCTGGCGCATCGGGTCGGTGGCGGCCGGCGCGCTGGCGCTGGTGATGGCGTCGCGCGTCGGCTGGCAGGGTGCCTATCTCGCCTGCGCCATCTTTGCCTTGCCCGCCATGCTGACCGGTCTGCTGCTGGGTGAACCGGAACGGCATCGCGATCCGGTTGCGCGCCGGGGCATGAACGAAGTGTGGCAGTCGATCGCCGGGCCGCTGGTGGAATTCTTCCGCCGTCGGGGCGCTTTCCTCGTCCTGCTGTTCATCCTGCTCCACAAGATCGGCGACACGCTCGCCAACCTGACCTTTCGCTTGCTGTTCGACGATATGGGCTACAGCAATGACGAAATCGCCATTTACGACGTCGGCATCGGCTTCTGGGCTTATCTCATCGGCATTTTCGTCGGCGGTGTCCTCTATGCCCGCATGGGTATGAAGCGCTCCGTGCTGTTCAGTCTGATCCTGATGTGCGTATCCAATTTCAGTTTCGCCGCGCTCGCTGCGCTGGGGAAAAGCAATTGGGGCATGGCCGGCGCGATCGGGTTCGAGAATTTTGCCAGCGGCATCGGTGGCGTCACCGTCGTCGCCTATTTCTCCGCCCTGTGCGACCTGCGCTTTACCGCCGCCCAATATGCGCTGATCTCCGCAGCGGCGAGCATCGTCGGCCGCTTCCTGACCGGCACGACGGCCGGTGGCCTGATCGAGCGGTTCGGCTATGTCGACTTCTACCTGCTCACCACTGCGCTGGCGGTGCCGGGCATATTGCTCTTCTGGCTGATGATGCGGGCCGGTCTGATTGACGCGAGTGTCGGCACGGCGGCAACGGAGACAAGTGACACGCCATGATCCTCATCGTCGCTTCACTTTGCGTCCAGATACTGTGCGCCGTCCATGTCATCCGGTCGGGCCGCAACCAGATTTGGCTGCTGTTCATCATGCTCTTCTCGCTGCTGGGCTGCTTTGCCTATCTGATGCTGGAGGTGCTGCCGCAGCATTGGAACAACCGCCATCTGCGCACTGCGCGGGCGCAGGTGGCAGGAAAGGTCGATCCGGGGCGGGCGGTGCGCGATGCCGAACGCAGTCTGGATCTCGCCGAAACCGCCGGCAATTATATCGCGCTTGGCGATGCCCAGGCCGCCCGCCATCGCTATGTCGAAGCGGAGAGCGCCTATCGCAAGGCGCTGTCGATGGGGCCGGGTGGTGACTGGGGTACACAGGTGAAGCTGGCCGGCGTCCTGTTCGAACGAGGGGAAAGCGCGGAGGCGCTCCGTCTGCTCGATGCCGCGCCGGAACTGGCGATGGGCAGCGAGCGCGACCGCCGCGCCTTGCTCAAGGCGCGGATATTGGCGGATCTTGGCCGCGCGGCCGAAGCGCGGCTGTTGTTCGAGGATGTGATCGAGCGGATCGCGGGTGAGGAAGCCCGCTGTCACTATGTGGCGTTTCTGCTGCAACAGGGAGACCGCTACCGCGCCCGGTCGATCCTGGAAGAAGTGGAGCGGCGCGCCAACCGGATGGACCGGACCCAGCGCGCGGCCCAGGCCGAAATGTATCGCTGGGCCGGTGAACAACTGGCCGAATTGCGGAAGGCTTAACCGGCGGCGTACAGGTCCAGCGGGCGGCCAAGGTCGCTATGCGCCTGGGCCACCGCTTGCAGGCAGGTGAGCGCGCCCAGCGCATGATCATTGCCCAGCAACTCGCTGACCTGGTAATAGGCGGCGTTGGGGTTGCGCAGCGCGTCGCCGGTTGCCTGCATCATCAGCGCCTCGTCGGCGGTCATGCGCGCGCAGCAGCAGGGGGCGACCAATATCTTGCGGCTGGACGCGCGCGCCAGTTCCAGCATCATCGCTCGCATCAGCACCAGCGGTCGGCGATAGCTGCGCCCGAACGCGCCCAGCATGGCATTGGCGGCATGGGCGTCATTGACGCCGGCCGCCGCCATCCGGCGCATCACGAACAGAAACAGGCGATTGCCATAGCCGCCCGGAATGGGCCGGGGCAGGTCGAGGGGGGAGGTCTCTCCATAAGCCATAGAATCGCGCCTTCTGCCGTAATCTGAGACGGCATAGTACGCTATTGCGAGTCAGTCGCAAGTTAAATTCAGTCCGGCAATTGCTCGTTCAGTCGCAAAATTTCACCGGCCAGATAGAGCGAACCGCCGATCAGCAGCTTGGGGGCTTCATCGCCCGCTGCGGCGCATTCGGCAGCGATCGTACCGATCGCCTCGCTCACATCCTTGTACGCGGTACAGCCGATGCCCCATTTGGCGGCGACGGCGGCAAAACGCTCCGGCGGATGATGGTCATGGCCCGGCACCGGGAGCGCGTGGATATGCGCGACCTTGCCCGCGAGGGGGGCAAGAAAGCTGTCCATCTCCTTGTTCGCGAGCATGCCGATGACGAGGTGCAATTTCTGCCCCTCCAGCCGATCGGCGGTGAAGAAGGCGCCGATCGCTTCGCCCGCGCCGGCATTATGGCCGCCGTCCAGCCAGGCGGTCGTTCCCTCCGGCAGTGATCGTAGCAATGGGCCATGCTCCAGCCGTTGCAGGCGAGCGGGCCATTGCGCCCAGAGCGGCGCGGCTTTCAGCGCGGCTTCGGACAAGGGCACTGCATTCTGATGCCGCAGCATCGCGAAAGCGAGGGCGGCATTTTGCACCTGATGCGCACCGGCGAGGCGTGGCAGCGGTGTTTCCAGCCGGCCCAGGTCGTCGCGATAATGAATCCGATCGCGATAGACGGCTGCGTCCCATCCATCGCCCTGTGCGATCCAGCGGGTCGATGCATTGGCGACGGCGTCTGTGATGACCGGGACGAGGGATTCGGCGTAACGCTGCGTCACCAGCGGCGCGCCGGGCTTGGCGATGCCGGCTTTTTCCGCTGCGATCTTTTCCAGCGTGTCGCCCAGAAACGCCTGATGGTCGATGCCCAGTTGCGCGATGCCGCACACGACCGGATCGGAGATGATATTGGTCGCGTCGAGCCGCCCCCCCAGGCCGACTTCGATGATGCAGGCGTCCGCATCATGCTCGGCAAAAGCGAGGAAAGCGGCGGCGGTCGTCACCTCGAAGAAGCTGGCGTTCACGCCCTCGGCAATATCCAGCACCCGTTCCAGATAGCGGGCAAGCTGCTCGTCCGAAATCAGCTGCCCTGCAATGCGGATACGCTCGTTGAAGCGCACCAGATGGGGGGAGGTGAAGACATGGACGCTTTTCCCGTCCGCCTCCATCGCGGCGCGCAGGAAGGCGCAGGTCGATCCCTTGCCATTGGTGCCGGCGACATGGAAGACGGGGGGCAGCGAGCGGTGAGGATTGTCCAGGCGCTCCAGCAGCCTGGTAATCCGCTCCAGCCCCAGCACATCCGCGCCGGGGGAGAGCGACCAGAGGCGGTCAAGCTGCGCCTGAACCCGGTGGTCGTCCGAAACGGCGTGGTCTGCCATGGCGCGCTGCTCCCCCTATCGCGCGTTTATGTCTGGATCAGGCGGCTGCGCGCGGCGTCAGATAGCCGATCACGCGGGCCAGCGCGTCACGCAATTCGCTGCGATGGACGACCATGTCGATCATACCATGGTCCAGCAGATATTCGGCGCGCTGGAAGCCTTCGGGCAGCTTTTCGCGGATCGTGCTTTCGATCACGCGCTGGCCGGCGAAGCCTATGAGCGCATTGGGTTCCGATATCTGGATATCGCCCAGCATGGCATAGCTGGCCGTGACGCCGCCCGTGGTCGGGTCGGTCAGCACGACGATATAGGGCAGGCCGGCGGCATGCAGCTTCTGGATGGCCACGGTGGAGCGCGGCATCTGCATCAGCGACAATATGCCTTCCTGCATGCGCGCGCCGCCGGCGGCGGTGAAGATGACATAGGGGCATCTATGGGCGATCGCGTCATTGATCCCCTGGATGAAGGCCGCGCCTACCCCCATGCCCATGGAGCCACCCATGAAGGCGAAATTCTGCACGCCCATGACCAGCGGCACATCGTCGATCGCGCCGCGTGCGTTGATCAGCGCGTCCTGATCCCCCGTTGATGCGCGAGCGGCCTTGATCCGGTCGGGATAGCGCTTGGAGTCGCGGAACTTGAGCGGGTCTTCGGGCACATGCGGCGTCGGCAGCAGGATGAAGCCGGCGTCGAGAATCTGCTCGAACCGTTCCGACGGGCCGATGCGGCCATGATGGTCGCAGCGCGGGCAGACGGACAGATTCTCTTCCCACTCCTTGATGAAGATCATCTCCTTGCAGGAGGGGCATTTGTGCCACAGCGTTTCGGCGGTGGTTTCCTTCTTGGTGAAGGGCAAAGCGTTACGAACGCGGTTGATCCAGCTCATGCGGCGGTCTCCCGAATATGAAGGGCGTCGCGCAATGTGGCGACGAAGTCCTGAACGAAGGGGGCGGCGGCATCGCCGTGCGACCCGATAATGTCAACAATGGCGGACCCGACAACCACGCCATCGGCAATACGACCGATGGCGGCGGCCTGTTCCGGCCCGCGCACGCCAAAGCCAACTGCGACCGGCAGGTCGGTGGCAGCCTTCAGCTTGTTGACGGCGATTTCGATCGACGTCTGGGCTGCCGACTGCTTGCCGGTCACGCCGGCGACCGACACATGGTAGAGAAAGCCGCTGGCGCCGTTCAGCACGG
>JAGVJS010000381.1 GCA_020051025.1 Sphingobium sp.
AATTACCGCTATCCCGACTGGTTCCGCGACGCGAAGCTGGGCATGTGGTCGCACTGGGGGCCGCAATCGGTGCCGGCGCAGGGCGACTGGTATGGCCGCCACATGTATATGCAGGGCCACCCGATGTATGAGCATCACCTCAAGACCTACGGCCATCCGTCGGTCGCGGGGATGAAGAACATCCAGAATCTCTGGACCGCCGACAAGTGGGAACCCGACGCGCTGATGGCCCGCTACCAGAAAGCGGGCGCCAAATATTTCATGGCGCTCGCCTGCCATCACGACAATCTGGACTGCTATGACAGCCGCTATCATGCCTGGAACAGCCTGCGCGTCGGGCCGAAGAAGGACATTGTCGGTATCTGGGAAAAGGCGGCGCGCAAGGCGGGCATGAAGTTCGGCGTGTCCAACCACGCCGCCCATGCCTGGCACTGGTATCAGCCGGCCTATGGCTATGACCCGGTCGGGCCGAAGAAGGGCGAACGCTACGACGCCTTCCGCCTGCGCAAGGAAGACGGCAAGGGGCAATGGTGGGACGGCCTCGACCCGCAGGAACTCTATACCGGCGGCCATGCCGTGCTGCCCGACGGCATCGACAGTATCGAAGCGATGGACAAATGGCACGACGCGAATAACGGCCAGTGGATCGAAACCGGGCCGAAGGACGACCCGGCCTATGTCACCCGCTGGCTGCTGCGTCAGACCGATCTGGTCGCGAAATACAAGCCCGACATGGTCTATATGGACGATCATGAACTGCCCTTCGGCCCCGTCGGGCTGGAAGCGGCGGCGGACTATTATAACCGCTCGATCGAATGGCATGGCCAGATCGACGTCGTGCTGACCGGCAAGCAGCTCAAACCCCATGCCCGCTTCGGCATGGTGGCCGATGTCGAGCGCGGCTTTACCGACCATCTGTGGGACGAGCCGTGGCAGACCGACACCTGCATCGGCGACTGGTTCTATAACGAAGCGCGGCTGCACGACAAAAGCTACAAGAGCGCGGAGGAGGTCATCCAGCGGCTGGCCGATGTCGTGTCGAAAAATGGCAACCTCATGCTCTCCATCCCGCAGCCCGGCGATGGTTCCATCGACAGCGAGACGGAAAAGGTGCTGGATGGCATGGCCGGATGGATGACCCATGGCGGCGAGGCGATCTTCGGATCACGGCCCTGGCGCATCTATGGCGAAGGGCCGACGCAACTTATCGCCGGCATGCAGAATGAGGAGAAGGCCAAGCCCTTTACCGCGCAGGATATCCGCTTCACCACCAACAAGGGCGCACTCTACGCGCTGTTTCTGGGCCGGGCGCAGGGATCTACGACTATCCGCTCACTGGCGCGCGGCCGGCTGAACGGCACAATCGAACGCGTGACTTTACTCGGCGGCGGGCCGCTCGCCTTCCGTCAGGACGGCGCGGGCCTCCATCTCGACATGCCGCGCCACAGCAATTTCGTTCCGACCGTCCGCATCGACGGTCGCGGCCTCGTTTAAAATACAGGGAATTTCAGGGATGATCGCGAAAAGCTTCAAATGGATCGCACTGGGCGCGTCCTGCCTTACGGCGCCGGCGCTGGCCGAGCCTATGGCTTTGTTGGACCGCCATGGCAGCCGCGTGGCGGTGGAGCCCTATGCGCCCAATATCGTCCGGGTGACGATCGCGCTCGATCCGGTGCTGGCATCGGCCGCGCCGGGCGAAGGGCCGAATGCCAAGGCGGACGCGAGCGGCTGGACGCACAAGACCGACGCAAGCGGGGACGTCTTCACCTCTTCCGCTCTCACCCTGACCATCGACGCCAAGCAATGGCCCGGCGCGCCAACGCAAATGCAGCGTTACTTCGCGCCGTCGCTGCCGCCGGTCAGCCTGTCGGTGAAGGATGCGTCCGGCACCGTGCTGACCAAGATGACCGGCTGGGAAATGGCACCGGTGACGGTCAATGGTGAGCAGACGTTCAAAGTCGGCGCCAGCTTCGACTCTCCGGCTGACGAACATTATTACGGGCTGGGCCAAAATCAGGAAGGCTATATGGATCTGCGCGGCAAGCAGATCGACTGCCAGCATTTTTACGATGCGCCAGCCGGCGAGTCGGTCTGCGTGCCCTTCATGGTCACGAACAAGGGCTATGGCATCGTCTGGGACAATCCGGCCCGCACGCTGATCCAGCCGGGGATGCACAGCAGCACCCATTGGCAGAGCATGGTCGGCGAGCGCGTCTCCTTCTTCGTCATCACCGGCAAGACCACGGATGAACTTTATGCCGGCTACGCCAAGCTGACCGGCGCGACGCCGCTGCCGCCCAAGGCCGGTTTCGGCCTGATCCAGAGCAAGGCGCGCTACGAAAGCCAGCAGGAACTACTCGACGTCGCCAATGGCTATCGCCAGCGGAACCTGCCGCTCGACGTGATGGTGCTAGACTGGTTCTACTGGACCCGCATGGGGCAACTCGACATCGATCGCACCTATTTCCCCGATCCCAAGGGGATGAACGATACGCTCAAATCCATGGGTATGCGCTCGATCATCAGCGTATGGCCGCGCTTTGAGCGGGAGTCGCGCTATTTCGACATGCTGGCGACCAAGGGCTGGTTCCTGAAGGATAAGGATGGCAATCCGGTCGATGGCCTGCCCTCCCGCTCTGACCGTGTCGGCGCGCTGATCGACAGCACCAATCCCGAAGCGCGCGAATGGTTCTGGGGCAAGCTGCGCGACAATATTGCGAGTCAGGGCTTCGACTGGTTCTGGCTGGACGAGACCGAGCCGGATCTGGTGCCAGATGGCTATTTCTATTCTAAAGGATCGGGCGACCGTTATCACAACCTCTTCCCGTTGGTGCACACCACCGGCGTGGCGGAAGGGTCGGAGCGCGACCGCCCCGGCTTCCGCAACATGATCCTCGCCCGCGCCGCTTATCTGGGCGCACAGCGCAACGGCGGCCTGTTCTGGTCGTCGGATATCAAGTCGACCTGGGAAGCGCTGCACCGGCAAATCCCGACCGGCCTTAACTTTACCGCGTCAGGCCTCGCTTATTGGGGTAGCGATATCGGCGGCTGGCAATGGCCCAAGGGACCGAAGGCGGAAAATCCGATCCTGGTCGATCCGGCGGGCGCGACGGCGATGGGTGCGGATTATCCCGACTACCCCGAACTGTTCGTGCGCTGGTTCCAATATAGCGTCTTCACCCCCACGCTGCGCATCCATGGCCAGCGGCCGGCCGCGTCGCTGTGGGACTATGGCAAAGCGGCCGAACCGATCCTGGCCGACTGGCTGCGCCTTCGCTACACGCTGATGCCCTATATCTATGCGCTGGGGCGGCATACCTATGACACCGGCGCGCCCTTCATGCGCGCGCTGTTCATGGACTTCCCGAACGATCCCAAAGTATCCGACATTGGCGACCAATATATGTTCGGCCCCGCCTTCCTTGTCGCCCCGGTGACCAAGCAGGGCCAGACGAAGCGCCCCGTCTACCTGCCCGCCGGCACGGCCTGGTATGATTATTGGACCAACCAGAAATATGAGGGCGGCCAGACGATCGAGGTGGATGCGCCGATCAACCGGATGCCGCTGTTCGTGAAGGCCGGTTCGATCGTGCCGATGGGCGTGCAGGTGAAAAGCACGGCCGAGAAACAGGCGCTGGAGAGCATCCGCGTCTATCCCGGCGCCGACGCGCGCTTCACCCTCTATGACGATGACGGCACCACCAATGCCTATCGCAAGGGCGGGATGAAGGCCGAACTGGTCTGGGATGATGCCGCCAAGTCGCTGACGAGCAAGACGAAGCTGCCCACCGGCCAGGCTGTGACCGGCCTGGTGCAGGTCGTCGGTCAATAAGGAGTTTCGAGACAATGACGGGTATCAATCGCCGTGAACTGGGCATGGGTCTGGGCGCGGCCGCCCTTGGCGCATCGCTGGCAGGCAGCGGCACCGCGCGGGCGCAAGCG
>JAGVJS010000223.1 GCA_020051025.1 Sphingobium sp.
CCCCGCCGCCGAGCTGAAGCTCATCCTCAAGGCGGTGAGCTGGCGTGTCGAGGACGCGCCGCGCGTCATCGCGAAGGTCCATAAGCCGGGCAAGACCAAAGCCGACCCGATGCGGGGCCTGTTCGATGCAGAGGTGGCCGGCAAAGCCTGCATCGTCGACATAGCCAAGCGCCACAAAGCGGTCGGCCAGCCCATCGGGATCGGCCGGCTCTTCGCCGCCCCAGCCGCGCTCCTTGATCTTGCGCTTCAGATAGGCCAGCAACTTTCCCCGGCTGGTTGCAAAACGCGCGACATGGCGCAGCGCCATATCGCGCAGCGCGGTTTCATCCAGCGGTGGGGGGAGGCGTTTGCCGGTCATGATGACACTTAATGACGTATGCGCCATGTTTATGCCACAGTCGGGCCGGAATTTTACCGCGCCTTGTCGGCTAATAACCAAGGCTGGTATGGAATAGGCGGTGCATATGGCGGCCAAAGCTGCTAGCGGCCCCGCTTTCATGAGTTTTAAGACATTGGGTGAAACCAATATGACGGGTTCGCAAGAGATGATGGCACCAACGCCGACCATAGATGATCTGCCACGCCGCTTCTCGGATTTCGAGACGCTGGGCGAAGCGCTGGATTATGCGGCGCAGGGCAAGCGCGGCCTGAATTTCCACGATGCCCGTGGCAATCTGGCGCGGCCTTATCCGTTCAGCGAATTGCGCGCCGATGCCATCGCCTGCGCCCATCGCCTGATCGCCCATGGCGTCAAGCCGCAGGATCGCATTGCGCTGGTCGCCGAAACCGGCCCGGATTTCGCGACATTGTTCTTCGGCATCGTCTATGCCGGCGCCTGGCCGGTGCCGCTGCCGCTGCCGACCAGCTTCGGCGGCAAGGAAAGCTATATCGACCAGCTCAATGTCCAGCTGTCCAGCTGCGACCCGATGCTGTTTCTCTTCCCCAAGGAATTGGAAGAGATGGCGGGCGAGTCCGGCCGGCAGAAATCGGTCGAGAGCATTGCATTCGAGGATTTTCTGGCGCGCGAAGCCGTCCCCGTCGATCTGCCGCAGGCGCAGCCGCAGGAAATCGCCTATCTGCAATATTCGAGCGGTTCGACCCGCTTCCCGCATGGCGTCGCGGTCACGCACCATGCGCTGCTCAGCAACCTGTCGGCGCACAGCCATGGAATGCAGGTGCAGGACAGCGATCGCTGCATCAGCTGGCTGCCCTGGTATCATGACATGGGGCTGGTCGGCTGCTTCCTGTCGCCGGTCGCCAATCAGGTGTCGACCGATTATATGAAGACGGAGGATTTTGCCCGCCGTCCGCTTGCCTGGCTGGATCTGATCAGCCGCAATACCGGCACCTCGATCAGCTATTCGCCGACTTTCGGCTACGACATCTGCGCCCGCCGCATGTCCAGCCAGACCAAGGCGCAGGACCGGTTCGACCTGTCGCGCTGGCGGCTTGCGGGCAATGGCGCGGACATGATCCGCCCCGACGTGATGCAGAGCTTCGTCGACGCCTTCGCGGATGCGGGCTTTAGCCCCAAGGCGTTCCTGCCCAGCTATGGCCTCGCCGAAGCGACGTTGGCCGTCACCATCATGCCGCCGGGCGAGGGCATTATCGTCGAGCTGGTCGAGGAAACCGACCTGTCGGGTGGCGACGCGCCGGAGGGCCGTCCGCAGCGGTTCCGCTCGATCGTCAATTGCGGCAAGCCCGCCAAGGACATGGTCGTGGAAATCCGCGATGAGGATGGCGGCCTGATGAACGAGCGTCAGATCGGCAAGGTATGGACGACCGGGCCTTCGCTGATGGTCGGCTATTTCCGCGATCAGGCGGCGACCGATGCCTGCATGGCCGACGGCTGGCTGGACACCGGCGACATGGGCTATCTCAGCGACGGCTATCTCTACATCGTCGGCCGCGCCAAGGACATGATCATCATCAACGGCAAGAATCACTGGCCGCAGGATATCGAATGGGCGGTGGAGCAATTGCCCGGCTTCAAGCAGGGCGATATCGCCGCCTTCGCGATCACCACGCCGGGCGGGGAGGAAGCACCCGCCGTGCTGGTCCATTGCCGCACCTCGGACAATGAGGAGCGTTCGCGCCTGCGCGACCAGATTCGCGAGCGGGTTCGCGCCATCACCGGCATGAACTGCGTGGTGGAACTGGTGCCGCCGCGCACCCTGCCGCGCACCTCTTCGGGCAAGCTCAGCCGGTCGAAGGCCCGCAACCTCTATCTGACCGGCGAAATCCGGCCCTACGACATCGCGGCCTGAAGGCTGGATAAGGTTACCGATTGCTAACCCATGGCTGCTAATGCAGGCATGTGGGTAGCAAGACAGATCAGAGCGAAGAGCCGGATCGTCAGGAACGTGCATCGCTTCGGGCGATGATGGGACTGTCGTGGGTGACGGACGCAGCCGGCATGCATGTGCTGGAGGCACAACTGCGCTCCGCCGATGGCGTCGCCATCTTGCGCCATGGCATGAACATCTGCGGCCTGCTGTTCCTGTGGCAGGTCTTTTCCCATTGCTGTCCGCCCCTGCTGCTCGCCGGCTGGAGCGCAGCCCTGATTGGCGCCACGGCCATCGCCATCGGCCTGGACCGCCATCGCCGTCGGGCGAACAATGCCGGTGTCGGCCCGTCTGATCTGCGCCGCCATGCTCTGGGCGCGCTGTTGCAGGGGCTGGTCTGGGGGGCCTGCATGGGTCTGATCGCCCGGTCGGGGCAGACGGAACAACTGGTGGCGCTCTGGACGCTGGTCAGTTGCATCATGGTCTGCGGCGCGATCAGCTATGCCGCGACCCCGTTCTCCGCCACCGCTTATCTCCTGCCCTGTATCCTCGGCCTTTTCTTCATGTTCGACGATGGCGGCCAGTTGCCGCTGCGTGCGCTTGCCACCAGCTATGCACTCTCCCTGCTCGCCGGCTGTTTCATCTACGCCCGCACTTTTGCCCGCCAGCACAGCACCAGCGCCCAACTCGCCGAAAAGAGCGAAGTGGTCAGCCTGTTGCTGCGCGAATATGAGGTCGGCGGTTCCGACTGGCTGTGGCAGACCGATGCCCTGCGGCGAATCAACGGCGTGTCCAGTCGTTTCGCCGAGACGCTGGGTATGGCGCCTGCCGAACTGGAAGGCGCATCGCTGGTACAGATATTGGCAGGCAGCGGCTGGGATAATGGTCGCTTCGCCGCCGGGCTGCACAGTCTGGCCGATCATCTCAAACGCCGCGAGAGCTTCAGCAACCTCGTCCTCCCGGTCGAGATCAAAGGGCAATGGCGCTGGTGGGAGTTGTCGGCATCACCGCGTCACGACGAAAATGGTATATTCCTGGGCTTTCGCGGAGTCGGCTCCGATGTGACGGCGCAACGCGAATCGGCGGACAAGATCGCGCAACTGGCGCGCTTCGATCCGCTGACCGGCCTGCCCAACCGCAGTCACCTGCGTGAAGTGCTCGATCAGGCGATGGAGACGGCGCGAGGCCGTTCGCCCGGTTGCGGCTTCATGATGATCGACCTCGACCGGTTCAAGGCGATCAACGACACGCTGGGTCACCAGATCGGCGACAAGCTGCTGAGCCAGGTGGCCCGCCGCCTGCGTCAGGTCTGCGACGCCGGTGAATTTTGCGGCCGGATCGGCGGAGACGAATTTGCCGTGGTCCTGCCCCATGTCGCGGATGGCGCGGTCATCCCGCGGCTGGCCTCGGCGATCATCGGTGCGCTGTCGGCCCCTTATCAGGTCGATCAGCATATGTTGCATGTCGGCGCCTCGGTCGGATCGGCGCTGTCGCCGATGGACGGGCGC
This sequence comes from Sphingobium sp., assembly GCA_020051025.1. GTDB lineage: Bacteria > Pseudomonadota > Alphaproteobacteria > Sphingomonadales > Sphingomonadaceae > Sphingobium. The sequence continues at coordinate 3,794 of JAGVJS010000223.1, forward strand.
GAATCCGAAGCACTGATCCGCAGTGCAGACCTGGCGCTCTACCGCGCCAAGGATGATGGCGGCGGCGTTCACTGCGCTTATGAGCCGCAATTGCACGCTCAGGCAGAAGAGCGTCGACAGCTGGAACTGGCGCTGCGCGAGGCGCTGGAAAAGGATCAGTTGCACGTTCTTTATCAGCCGGTGGTCGATACCGATCAGGGTGTGGTGCTGGGCTTCGAGGCGCTGGTGCGCTGGACCCATCCGCAACTGGGCGCGATATCGCCCGTGAAGTTCGTGCCGGTAGCGGAGGAAGCGCGACTGATCGGACCGATCGGCGAATGGGTGTTGCGAACTGCCTGTATGGAGGCGGCGAACTGGCCGGATGACGTCCGCATTGCGGTTAACGTCTCTGCCGAACAATTGGCCCATCCCAGTTTCGTCACGGCCGTCGTTTCCGCGCTGGCGCAAAGTGGATTAGAGGCAAGGCGGCTGGAACTGGAAGTCACTGAAAGCGTCTTCATGGGCGAGGATATGGGCGCACTGAAGGTGCTCGATCAATTGCTTGCGCTGGGTATCCAGTTGTCGCTCGACGATTTCGGGACAGGATATAGTTCGCTCGGCTATCTCAGCCGTACCCGGTTCAACACGATCAAGATCGACCGCAGCTTCGTTGTCGGGGCGTCGAAGAATACCGCCGAAAGCCTGGCGATCATCCGCGCCGTCGTGACTTTGGCGGACAGCCTTGGCATGACGACCACGGCCGAAGGGGTGGAGACGGAAGCCGAATTGCAGATGGTCCGGCGGCTGGGCTGCAAGAAGGTGCAGGGTTATTATTTCGGTCGGCCGATGCTGCCCGAAGACGCGGCCCGACTATTTCCGGCGCCGCAGCGGGCCGCCATCGGCTGATCCTACTTCGCCAGCAATTGCCGTTCTACCTGCGTCCATAGCGTTGCGAAGGCCTGCGCTGGCGGCGAATTGGGGGCGAAAGCACCCAATGGTTTGCGGCGGACCGTCATCTGTTCGATTGTGCTGGCCATCGGAATAGCGGGCCAGTTCGACTGGCTTTCCAGCGCGGTGCGATGCAGGCTGCGGCGGCGATCGACCATCGAATAGACGGGCAGGATCGGGGCATGATTACCGCCGCGCTGCACGAGATAGCGGGCGACCTCGCCCATGGCGCGCTGCGACAGGGGAGAGGGGATGACCGGGATGACGATCAGGTTGGCAGCGCGCAGCACCTGCTCGCTGGTTTCGGTCAGGCCCGGCGGGCAGTCCAGGATGATCCGGTCATAGTCGCGGCCCAGGCTTTCGATCAGCTTGGCCAGCCGCTTCTTCTTGTCCATTTCGCGGAACAGATGATCCAGGCTGCGCAGCGACGTGTCGGCGGCGATCAGGTCCAGGCCCGGCACGGTCGATGGCTGGATCAGCTTGCGGACGTCCACATCCTTGCTGAAGATCGCCTGCGCCGCGTCGCGGCTTTCCGTGTCGGTGGACAAGAGCCAGCTGGACGCTGCCTGCGGGTCGAGATCCCAAAGCAGGGTGCGCCGTTTCGAGATGCAGGCCGACGCCCAGGCCAGATTGATCGCGAAGGTTGTCTTACCCACGCCGCCCTTGAGGCTGTAGACGGCGATGGTCGCCAATGTCGGTTCCTTTGCCATGAAAAAGGGAGGCTAGTTTGTCCTCCCGTCAAAGCAAGGGCTGAAATCAGTCCCTTGTTACGTCAGCGTGACAAGGGGCCGTTTTATCAGAGAATTTCCAGAACCTTGTCCTGCGGGCGGCAGAAGCGCACGCCTTTTTCGGTTTCGACGAAAGGCCGGTTCACATAGGCCGGGTTGGCGGCCATCGCGTCCAGGATCGCGTCCGCCGACATGTCGGGCAGACCGCGTTCCTCGGCATCAGTGCCCATCTTCCGGATCGCTTGCGCCGGGGTCATCCCGGCGTCGGCGAACAGCTGGACCAGCTTGTCGCGGGTGAAGGGGGTCTTGAGATATTCGACCACCTCCACCTCGACGCCCGGCGTTTCCTCAAGGATCGCGAGCGTTTTGCGCGATGTCCCGCATTTGGGGTTATGCCAGATGGTGGCCTTCACGCATTGTCCTCGCGCGCGAGCCATTCTTCCAGCCACTTGATCGTGTAATTGCCGTCCAGAAATTCCGGATCGCGCAACAGGGCCTGATGGAGCGGGATGGTGGTCTTCATCCCTTCGATCACATATTCCTCCAGCGCGCGGCGCAGGCGCATGATCGCGCCTTCGCGGGTGCGGCCATAGACGATCAGCTTGCCGATCATGGAGTCGTAATAAGGCGGAACCTTATAGCCCTGATACAGGCCGCTATCGACGCGGACATGCATGCCGCCCGGGACGTGATAGCTGGTGACGGTGCCGGGCGACGGCGCGAAGGTCTTGGGATCTTCGGCGTTGATGCGGCATTCGATCGCATGGCCGGTGAAGCGGATATCGTCCTGATTCACCGACAGCGGCTTGCCTTCGGCGACACGAATCTGTTCGCGCACAAGGTCGAGGCCGGTGATCATCTCCGTCACCGGATGTTCCACCTGAAGGCGGGTGTTCATCTCGATGAAGTAGAATTCGCCATTTTCCCACAGGAATTCGATCGTGCCGGCGCCACGATAGCCCATGTCGGCCATCGCCTTCGCGCAGATGCCGCCGATCCGTTCGCGCTCGGCCTGCGACAGGACGGGCGAGGGGGCTTCTTCCAGCACCTTCTGGTGACGGCGCTGGAGCGAACAGTCGCGTTCGCCAAGGTGAATGGCATTGCCATTGCCGTCGCCGAACACCTGAATTTCGATGTGGCGCGGATTGCCCAGATATTTTTCGATATAGACGGTCGCGTCGCCGAACGCGGCCTTCGCTTCCGACCCGGCCTGCTGCATCAGCGTTTCGAGCTGGTCGGGCGAGGTGCAAACCTTCATGCCGCGACCGCCGCCGCCCGATGCAGCCTTGATGATCACCGGATAGCCTGCGGCTTCAGCGATGATCTTGGCTTCCTCGACATCGCTGACCGCGCCGTCCGAACCGGGGACGAGCGGCAGGCCCAGCGCACCGGCGGTGCGCTTGGCTTCGATCTTGTCGCCCATGGTGCGGATATGTTCGGGCTTGGGACCGACGAAGGCCAGCCCATGCGCTTCCACGATTTCCGCGAATTTGGCGTTTTCCGACAGGAAGCCGTAGCCGGGATGGATCGCATCCGCGCCGCTGATTTCCGCCGCCGAAATGATGGCGGCGACGTTCAGATAGCTGTCCTTGGCCGCGGGCGGCCCGATGCAGATCGCTTCGTCGGCGAGGCGCACATGCATGGCGTCGGCGTCGGCGGTGGAGTGTACCGCGACGGTCTTGATGCCCATTTCATGGCAGGCGCGGTGGATGCGAAGCGCGATCTCGCCGCGATTGGCGATCAGCAGTTTCTCGATGGCCATAAGCGGTTCGCGCCTTATTCGATGACAATCAGCGGCTGGTCATATTCGACCGGCTGGCCGTTATCGACCAGAACCGCCTTGACCGTGCCGGCGACAGGCGCGGTGATCGCATTCATGACCTTCATGGCTTCGACGATCAGGATGGTTTCACCAGCGGCGACCTGCGCGCTGACGCGGGCGAAGGGGGCGGAGCCGGGTTCTGCCGAGAGATAGGCGGTGCCGACGATCGGCGACTTCACCACGGTGCCCGACGGCAGGGCGGCTTCG
>JAGVJS010000297.1 GCA_020051025.1 Sphingobium sp.
CCGCCGAGGCTGAGGCCAATTACTATGCAACCCTCGAGACCCTCGATATGGTTGCGTGACTCAAACGAAACAGCCTCCAGAAAACCCGGGGCGCTTCAGCCCCTCACAAATTAAGAGCCAAACAGGCGGTTATCTCATGGTGAACAGCCGCATGATACTCAACGCAGGCAGCACCCTTGGCAGGATAACAATATGATGCCATGGTCGCGCGAGAAAATAGTCGCCAACCGACACAGTGAATGTGCCAGCCTCTTTTGATTTCATGAGGGTGTATGTTCAAAATAGCAGGGAATGGCCCAGCTCAAGTCAAGCTGACGCCCGATTACGCTCCAGACACATACTCGCCTCCTCCCTTCAGCGGAGGTCAACTTGTATGGCACCTCGTTCGTGAAGCGCAAGAATATGGCCAGCCCTCGCCTTTGCTCGCACCGGATATAACGCCGATATTCGACGCGGCTGCCGGCGTGCCCGAACCCTTCACGCCTTTGCAGGACGATAAGGCCGAGGGCAGCATCGTGCCATCGACGGGCAATCCGGCAGCGATCACCCCTGACGGATCAGCCGCCGATGGAGACATTTTCGCGGTTATCGAGAGGATATCCGCCCATAGCTTCTCCGACAATATGAGCGAACTGAACGACGCCATATTCAGCGCCGATGCTCCGGGCCGTGCGTCCACCAGCGCGATCAGCGCATCAACGTTCGATACCAACGGCAACAGCGGCGGTGCGATCGCGCATTTTGCGACAGTCGATAGCGGACTTACTCTGATGGCAACCGAGTTCATCCTGATCTGATCGCGATCAGGATTTCTGCAATCCAAAGCGGCTGCTATTCGCGGAACGCCGTTTCCTTGAGCCGCGTGAGCGGTGTCAGGATATAGGCCAGCACCGATCGTTTGTCGCCCAGCAGGTTCGCCTCCGCGCCCATGCCCGGCCCGATCGGCAATTTGTGGCCGTTTCGGTCAGTAATCGCATTGGCCACCGTGCGGACCCGCACCAGATAATGGCTTTCCCCGGTTCGTTCATTGACCACAGCATCGGGCGAAATGGCGATGACATGGCCATCCAGAGAGCCGTAGATGGCGCTGTCATAGGCGGTGATGTTCACCTTCGCCTTCTGCTCCAGTCGCACCGATGCGATGTCCCTGGCGTCGACCAGCACTTCGACCAGCAGATTGTCCCGGCCAGGCACCATTTCCAGCAGCGGATCACCGGGGCGGACGCTGCCGCCCACTGTGGTCACGAAGACGCGATTGACCCTGCCGTCGACCGGCGCCCGGACGATCGTGCGGTCGAGCTTATATTCGTAGGCCGGAAGCGTCGCCTGGCGGATGGAGGCTTCGGCACGGGCCGCAGTCAGTTCGTCCGCCGCTCGCGCAAGCCAATCGCGTTTCTGCTGGGCCGCGCTCGCCTGCGCTTCCATCAGGGCGGATTGCGCCCGACCAAGGGCGGCGCCGGCGGCTACAACCTCACTGCTCGATACGGCATAGGCATTTTCAGCCTGCAACAATGATCGGCGCGGCTCTATCCCCTCCTGCACCAATGGCCGGATCAGGCCCAGATCCGCACGAGCGGTATCCCGATTGGAGATACGCGAGGTCTGGGCCGCGCCTGCTTCGGCAATGGCGCGCTGCGCCTGAGCGATACGGGCCGATCCGATCGCCATCATGCTGGCATATTCCGACATGCGCGACTGATAGAGGCTGGTTTCGACCGCAATCTGGCTGGCCATGGCAGGATTGCGCGGTGCCGGGAAGCGTGGCGCACGACCGGTTATCTCTGCCTCCAACCGGGTGATCTTGAGCGCGAGGGAATCGCTGCTTGCCTGATTGCTGGCCAGTTCGGCACCCGGCTGCGTGGGATTGAGGCGCACCAGGGGCGTCCCCTGCTTCACTTCCTGCCCGGTGCGCACCAATATCGCCTCGACGATGCCGCCTTCCAGATTGGAAATGACCTGTAGCTGCGAACTGGGAATCACCTTGCCGACGGTTCGCACCGTGCGGTCGATATCCGTCAGTCCGGCCCAGAGCAGGAAGATGAGGAAGAAGGCGGCGATCGCCCACAGGAAGATGCTGGCCGGGATGGCCGGCGCAATCCACCCCGGCGGGTCCAACCGTGTCTCTGTATTCATGCCGGCTTGCCTCGCGTCAGGCGCTGAAAAACGGCGTCGCGTGGCCCGTCTGCGGCAACCTTGCCCTGCTCCAGCAGGATGATTCGGTCGACCAGCCGCAACAGCGACGGACGATGGGTGATGAGCAGGAAGGTGCGCCCCTGTATTTCATCCTGCAACCGGGCGATCAGATCATTTTCGGTCTGGGCGTCCATGGCGCTGCTGGGTTCATCGAAGATCAGAATGGGCGGGCGGCCAGCCAGCGCGCGCGCGATGGAGATGGACTGGCGCTGCCCGCCCGACAATCCGTCGCCGCGATCCGCTAGTTTCAGATCATAGCCGTTGGCGATCTGCCCCATGAAGCGATGGGTGCCGCTGATCTCCGCCGCGCGAACCATTTCATCCCGATCGACATCGGGCCGCTCCAGGCAGATATTTTCGCGCACCGATCCTGCCAACAACACATTGTCCTGCATCGCCGCGCCGATATGGCGGCGCAAATAGCTCGGATCAAACTGTCGCACATCGGTGCCGTCGACCATGACGATCCCCTCCTGCGGTTCGTACAGGCCCAGCACCAGACGGGCGAGCGTGGACTTGCCCGAGCCGACCCGGCCGAGAAAACCGACCCGTTCACCCGCAGCGATCGTCATGCTCACCTGATCCAGGGCCTTTTCAGGCGCACCGGGATAACGGAAAGCGACGTTGCGCAGTTCGATGCGTCCATGAACCTGGGTCGGTTGCAGCGCGTCCCCTTCCGGCCCTTCGCTGGGCGTCTGCATCAGCGCGTCGATCTGGCGATAGGCGATTCGGGTTGCCGACAGGCGGGACAGCAGTGTTGCGATCTGCGCCAGCGGGGCAATCGCCCGGCCACACAATACCGAGCAGGCCAACAGCGCACCGGTGGTGATGTCATGGCTGCGCAACAGGCCGACGCCCACGATGATGATGCCGCAATAGGCAATGGTGTTGGCGCTACCCGCCACCGTCACGGCCACCGAGGCAATCAGACGCTGCCCCAGCGAACTGTGAGAATGGCGGTTGAGCGCCGCACGCCAGCGGCCGCCCAGCATCGGTCCGGCGCCGATCGCCTTCACCGTCTCCAGGCTGCCTATCGCCTCCACCAGCACCGATTGTTTGACCAGGCCATCGCCCAGACTCTTGGCCGACAGCCGGTCCAGTGCCGGGTTGGTGAGAAGTCCCGACAGCACGACCAGCGGAATCATCGCCAGCGGCAGCAGCACCAGTACGCCGCCCAGCATCGCGATCACGGCCAGGGTCACAATGATGAAGGGCACGTCAATGATCGCCGTCAGCGTCGCCGACGCGAAAAAGTCGCGCAGCGTCTCCAACTCGCGCATCAGGCCGGTCAAGGTGCCGGTCGATCCCCGCCGTTTGTCCAGCCGCAGCGCCATCAGTTTGGCGAACAGGGTATCGCCAACCTCATAATCGATGTTCGCCCCGGCAATATCGACGAAATAGACGCGCAGCAGCCGTAGCACGAAGTCGAAGACGATAACGATGCCCAGCCCGATGCTAAGCCCCACCAGCGACGAAGAAGCGTCATTCGGCACGACCCGGTCATAGACCGTCATGGTAAAGAGCGAAGAGACGAGCGAGAAGATGTTGATCATCATCGCCGCCAGCGCGACCTTGATATAGGTCTGCCGATTCCGCAGCATCGGCTCGACCAGCCACGGCGCGAAACGCTGCCGCGCGGCGGCGATCAGGGGTTGGTCGGTCACGGTTGTACGATCCTGTCTGCGGAATCGAGCCTGATTCCGAGTTTGGCCAGCAACTGGCCGGTCTTGGCGAACAACGCGAATTGCGCGACGTCCCGCTCCGCCATCGTCTGGATGAAGCTTGCTATGGCGTAAAAATAGCTGTCCTCGACATAGAGCAGGTCATAGACCGAACCCTGCGAGCTTTCGAAGCGCGCGGCCATCACGTCCCGTGCGTCACGATTGGCGACATAGCTGGCTTCGGCGGCCACCAGTTGCGCCTCAAGTCCCTTCATATCCGCCAGCGCAGCCTGGGCATCGCGCAGCGTTTCCTGTCGTACGCGCACAGCATAGGCCTCCGCCGCATCCGCCCGCGCCGTCGCTTGATCGGCCTTGGCATTGAAGCCCGCGCCCAGTTGCGCCCGGACGATGATGCGACCGCGCACATCATAGTCGCCGGCATTTTCGAATACGCCATAACGGCCCGCATCGACGCCAGCGGCGATGGTAGGCAATCGTTCCGATCGCGCAGCCCGCGCATCCTGTCGCGCCGCGCGCGCTTCCAGTTCCGCCCGTTCCACGACCGGCGACTGGATCACGATCGCCTCCAGCGATTCGGGCGTGTCGACATCCACCGGCGGCATGGCGGCCCGCGTCAGCATCGCAGGCACGACATGGCCGGTCAGCGCAATATACTGCGCTTCCGCGCTGGCCCGGTCGCGCTGAAACCGCGCCAGCCGGGTCTGAACATTGGCGATCGACCCGTCGATGCGCGGCAAATCGCCCCGCGCGGAAAAGCCCTGAGCGATCCGCTTTTCCATGCCTGCGCGCAATTGCCGCTGCCGGGCGATATATTCTGTCGCCGCCTGCTCCATCAGCCGCTGCGCCAGAACGGAATACCAGGCCGTGATGGTCCGGATCGCGACATCCTGGCCATAGCTCTGCGTCGCCCATCGGGCCGCGTCCACCCGCGCATTGCCGGCATTGATGCGGCTCGATGCCGCGCCGAAATCGAGCAATCGCTGCCGCATGGAAGCCGTCGCATCGGTACGGCCTTCTGGTCGTGACCGTTCGATGATGTTGCCGATGTCGTTGGCAAAGTTGCGTGCGAAGGAGCGGTTCGCATCCACCATCAGGTCGACCGTCGGGAACAGCAGGGAACGGGCCTGCACCCGCGCCGCCTGCGCCTCGCGCTCGCCCGCGCGCGCTTCATCGATCAGAATATTGTTCTGGACCGCCGCGTCGATTTCCCCATGAAACAGTCCGTCCGTCCCGGGCGCATGGACCAGGTCCAGCAGGGTATCGCTTTGCGCCGGCGCAGTGAAAGGATGGCGATTGGGCCGCGTGATCAGCCGATCCTGCGCCACCGCGGACACAGTCGCCATGCAGGCACCGGCCAGCATGGCAACGGCAGTCGCAGACCGAAGCCTTTCGACAACGAATGACAAAAACAGCATCCCCCAATGTGTCCGGCCACCCCCGTAGCCGTGACGTGAGCCGCGAAAAACCGACCCGTCACTTCAATAGCATGGCTTTCCGATAAGCAAAGCGCATGCAATGAAGACTGGCGATTTTTTGTACCGCAACTGGACGATGCAGAATCTAATCTGTGACGATTCTGTAACGGATGCTGTTTCGGAAGATGCGCAGGCAGAGGCCGGTGTCGTTACGACCGCCTGAGCACAGGCTCCGCCCAAAGGCCGAAGGCGATGCCGATCGTGCCCCACAGGACGGCCTGGCTGGCGATCGACGCGATGCGAAAGTTCCACAACAGCGTCGCGGGGAAATCGGCCGGCACCTCATTGATCGCTGGCAGCAGATATTGGCCGACGCCCACCACCAGCCCGAAGACGGCGATGGCCAGCAGCGTCGCATCGAGCGGACGCCGCGAGCGCAACAATGCGGCGCGGACATGGGCAGCGATCACCGCCGCCGCGATCGACAGGCCTGTCATCATGAAATAGGCGGCGGTGCGGATGCCCACCGTTTCATGCTGGCCTACCGCCGGCGGCGTCTGGGGATATTTGATCCCCGGCACGATAACAATCAGCACAAAGGCAAGGCCCGCGAGCAGCAGTGCGAAGCTGCGCGGCCCCATCCGCCCGAACCGGCCGTAGCCATAGGCGAAGACCAGCGCGAAGATGCCGCCAGCCGCTGCACCATAGAGGGCCAGCGCCGTGAACAGGCCCGCCCCCTTTTGCGTGTCACGGCTGATCAATTCCGGCTCGCCACCCGGCGCCGGAGCATGATGGGCAGCGTGCGACGCCTCATAACCGATTGCCAGGTCGATCTGCGGTTCGGCGATCGCACGTGCAACGAGCGTGGCGAGCAGGGCCGCGAGGATGCCGGCAAGCATCCCGCGCCACAACAGGGTCCGGGTCATGACCGGGCGTCAGTGGCAGGGAAAGCCGAGCAGGTGCCGGCCGTCATGGACATATTCATGCACATACATGCCGTCGAACAGCGCGAAGGCGCCTTGTTCGGTGCTGACGAAATAGAGGAAGATGAGCGCGATCAGCGTACCGAACACAGCCCAGGGCGCGATATCCGCGACCGGGATGGCGGCATTGGCATCGCCGCGAACGGGGATGAAAGGATCGTCGAACAGAACGGCGCTATTCGCCATGACCTGATACTCCTGCACGGGATTGCGCGTCCCCGGAAATGATATCGCAGTCCGGGAGGAAGGTCTGGCTCTCGACGTCGGATATCGACGGCGATAACAGTGGCGCGACCGCGCCGGAATTGCACCGGCTTCTTCTTCCTGAACGATCAGTCCTTTAGAATGAGCCGAGGGACGTCGTCAATCATCTGCGGGAGGCCGTGCTGACGACATTGTTACTGCTGCTCTGCGCCGGGTCGACGGCCGCCAGTCGAGAGGGCGGCTTTCCCGCCCCCGACGAGCCG
>JAGVJS010000355.1 GCA_020051025.1 Sphingobium sp.
CGCCTCGCCGCGCCCCCGCCGCCATCATCGGGACCGCCCGCTACTTTCTGAACAAGGCAAAAACCGCCGTTCGTGCTGAGCTTGTCGAAGCATGCGCGCGGCCCTCTGCATCGTTTTTCAGAAAGCCATACTATCCATGCGTCACATTCATGCCGCGCGCAGCCTGCCGCTGTGCGCCCTCATTCTTGCCCTGTCCGCTACGCCTGCCTTTGCCGAAGACGCGGACCAAAGCGCCATCATCGTCACTGCCAGCCCGATCGTGGAGGCCGCCGCCGCCCGCGTGCAACGCACCCCCGGCGGCGTCGATGTCGTGGCTGCGCGGGAGTTTGAAAACAGGCTCGCCGTCTCTCTGCGCGACGCGCTCGCCTTCTCACCGGGCGTCTACACTCAGCCTCGTTTCGCGCAGGAGGTGCGGATTTCGATCCGGGGGTCCGGCCTGTCGCGCGGCTATCATATGCGCGGGCTGACGTTGATGCAGGACGGTATCCCGATCAACGCTGCCGACGATAATGGCGATTTTCAGGAACTCGATCCCCAGATCTTCCAGCATATCGAAGTCTATCGCGGCGGCAATGCGCTGCGTTATGGCGGGTCGACGCTGGGCGGTGCGATCAATGCCGTGACGCCAACCGGGCGCAGCGCGCCGGGCGCTGAACTCCGCATTGATGGCGGCAGCTTCGATACGCTGCGAGGCAAGATCGCCTATGGCTATGCCGATGATCGGGGCGACGCCTATGCGGCGCTGACCGCCGACACCTCCAACAGCGACCGTGCCCATGGTGATCGCAAGGCGCTGCGCTTCAACGGCAATGTCGGGCTGAAGCTCAGCGACCGCGTCGAAACCCGGTTCTACGCCAGCACCCAGACGATCCGCCAGCATCTGGCCGGCGCGCTGAGTGAAAAGGATGTGCTGACCAACCCCGGGAAGGGCAATTATAGCGGCGATCAGGCCCGCGATATCGATTCGATCCGGCTTCAGAACCGCACCAGCATCGACCTTGGCAATGGCACGGCGGCCTTTGGCCTCTTCTACAATGCCAAGCATCTGGTGCATCCCATCTATCAACTGATCGACCAGACCTCCGGCAATGGCGGTCTGTTCGCCAGCGTCGATCTGGCGGGCAGCCTGGGCGCCATGCCGGTGGAGCTCAGCCTGGGCAGTCAGGCGCGGTTCGGTCGCACTGTCGCCCGCCAATATGTGAATGTGAATGGCAAGGCCGGCGCCCTGACCGCCGACGCCGTGCAAAAGGCGCGGACGATCAACAGCTATGGCGAAGCGCGGATCGCGCCGATCGCCCATCTCTGGCTGATCGCGGGCGGCCTCTATACCCATGGTGAACGGACAATCGAAAACCGTCTCGCCACCGCCCGCAGCGGCGACGCCAGTTTCGATGCCTTCGCGCCCAAATTCGGCCTGCTCTATCAGCCGGCCGAAACGATGCAATTCTATGCCAATTACAGCCGATCGGTGGAATTGCCGGGCCTCACCGAACTGGCCCAGACACCCTCCGGCGGCGTCCCCGGCTTCACCCCGGTCGATCTGCAAAAGGCATGGACGGTGGAAATCGGTACACGCGGACGGATCGGTATCGTCGACTGGGACATCAGCCTCTACCGCGCGGATATAAGGGGCGAGATGCTGCAATATAGCGTCGTCGCCGGCACCATCCCCGCCGCTACCTTCAACGCCGACCGCACCCGGCATCAGGGGCTGGAGGCCGGGCTGGACCTGACCCTGATGCCCTGGGCCACGCTGCGGCAGGTCTATACGTACAGCGACTTCCGCTTCCGCCATGACAGCCAGTTCGGCAACAACCGCCTGCCGGTGGTGCCGCGCCATTTCTATCGCGCGGAGCTGAAGCTGGGCAGCGATCGGCTGAGCGTCACGCCCGCCGTCGAATGGACGCCGCAGGGCGCATGGGCCGATTATGCCAACAGCAAGCGGGTGGGCGGCTATGCGCTGCTCAATCTGGGCGCGCAGGCGCAGATCCGCGATGGCCTGACCCTGTTCCTCGATGCCCGCAACCTGACGCAGAAGCGCGCGGTCGGCGACATTAGCGCGCTGGTCCAATATGCCGCCGACAATCCGGCGACCGCAGCCGATGAAGGCAGCGTCAGCTTCTATCCCATCGAACGCCGCGCAATCTATGCCGGCGTACGGGCGCGCTTCTGATGGAGGGGGGGCTTTATCGCGCCATGTGGCGCTGGCATTTTTATGCCGGGCTGATCGTCCTGCCGCTACTGGCGCTGATGGCGGTGACCGGCGCGCTCTATCTCTACAAGCCGGAGATCGAGGCGCTGCTCTATCCGGTGCAGGTGCAACAGCGAGATGGACAGTCAAATCTCTCGCCTGCCCACATCATTGCGATAGTGGAACGAAATGCGGGCGTGACGCCGACCCAGTTGCTGCGTCCGGCATCCGACAGGGAAAGCTGGCGGGTGACGGTGCAGTCCGCACATAGGGAAACAACTGTCTACTTCGTTGACGCTTTTGATGGCCGCATCCTCGGCCAGATGCGCGATGGCGGCGTGATGCAGGTCGTGCGCGACCTGCACAGCCTGGCCCTGACCGGCCCGGTCGGCAATCGCCTTGTGGAGGTGGTGGCCGGCTGGGCGATCCTGCTTTGCGTCACCGGCCTCTATCTGCGCTGGCCCCGGCGCGGCAGTCCTGCCCTGGCGATCCGGGGACGGGCCGGAGGTCGGCTCTTTTGGCGCGACCTGCATGGCACGCTGGGCTTTCTATCGGCGGGCGTGATCCTGTTCCTTGCGGTGACCGGCATGCCCTGGACCGACATCTGGGGCGGGGGGCTGCGCGCCGTCATCGCCGCCAATGGCGCTGGTCGTCCGCCGATGAAGGTCAATCCCAGGGC
>JAGVJS010000161.1 GCA_020051025.1 Sphingobium sp.
CGCAAGCCGGCATCGCGCGGCCGGCGATGTGGTCCGCCCCGGCTGTTCCAGCCATGGCCGGTTACGCTCTGCGCGATCACCGCTTCGTCAATCTCTATGCCCAGGCCCGGCCGGTCGCCCAGGATGATGCCGCCATCGCCAATCTGCTGGTCCACATCAAAGCCGGCGGGGAAACCGAAATCCTGCACTTCGATGCCGATCATGTTGGGCACGGCCGCAGCGGCATGAGCGACCGGATTGGCATTATAGGCGACCGGCGAGACCGGTAAGTCGGCTGCATGGGCGGCCATCGCCACGCGATGAAAATGGGTGATGCCCCAGACGCTCCCCGTCTGGACGATGTCGAATGCGCGCGCGTCAAATAGTGGCAGATATTGTTCCAGCCCGGTCAGATTTTCGCCTGTGGCAACCGCCGTCTTCACCGAGCGGGCGATGGCGGCATGGCCCGCCGCATCCCAACGTCGCACCGGTTCCTCGATCCAGGTCAGGTCGATCCGTTTCTCAATCTCGGTCAGGTGCCGGATCGCCTGTTTGCAGTTCCACGCCTCATTGACGTCGAGCATCAGCGCGGGCCGGTCGCTGTTGCGGGACAGGATGGCCCGGACGGTTTCCAGCCGGGCGATGTCGCGATCCAGATCACGTCCACCCTTGATCTTTGCGGCGGTGAAGCCGCGATCGGCCCAGGCACTGTAGTGGCTGGCGAAGGCGTCGTCATCCAGGCCGTAGCACAGCCCTGACGCATAGCCCGGCACGAACCGGTCGCCAGCGCCCAGCGTGCGCCATAGCGGCTCGTCCGCCATCTTCGCCTTCAAATCCCACAACGCCATGTCGACCGCGGCGATCGTGCCAAAGGTGGCGCCGGCATGGCCACTCTTGAACACATGGGCGAGCATGGAATCATAGAGGGTGGCCACGCCGCGCGGGTCTGCGCCCTCGACCGCCGGGAACAGCCGGTCGATCTCGCCATGCTGACCAAGCCCGATGCCGGTCAGGCCGCCGTCGGTTTCCAGCAGCAGTACGGGAACTTCCGTCAGACCGGATTCGACCACGCCGTTGACGTCCCCCACGGGGCGCTGCCAGTCATGATAGGCGGTGAGGCTGCGATAGCCTGTAATCTTCATCTGGATATCCTCTGCCAACCGGCGCCGCCAGTTTCGATTCATATTATGTATTATCTATGTTGTTTGACAAGTCTTGACGGGCCTTGTCAATCGGGTCCACCGTCGAAAGCGACGTCGTGCAGGGCGCGGGTATAAGAAAAGGCGTAGGGATACATGCAGGAAAGACAGGCCGGGGCCTCCTTGGCCAGCGGCGCTTTGGCAGCGACGCAACGGGTTCGGCGGCGTCCCCGCCTGGCCGCAGCGGTGGTCGAGGATCTGGTCAATGCGATCGTGACCGAAATGTATCCGGCAGGCACGGCGCTGCCGCCGGAAAACATGTTATGCGATCTGTATGGCGTTAGCCGTACTGTGGTACGGGAAGCGACGACGGCGTTAACGGAAAAGGGCCTGGTTATATCCCAGCAGGGGCGTGGTACGATCGTGCGCGACTCGCGTGACTGGAACCTGCTCGATCCGATGATCCTGGCGGCTTTGTTCCGGCGGGAAGATGGTCTGTCCTATCTCGACAATCTCTCGGAAATCCGGTCCTCGCTGGAAGCGTCCATGGCGGCCAAGGCGGCCAGGAAGGCGACGCCTGAAAATGTGGCGGAACTGTCTGCGCAAATCCACAAGCTGGAAGGGCTGATCGAAATGCCCGCAGCCTATGTGCATGAAGATGTCAATTTCCACGACATCATCATGCGCTTGTCGGGCGATCGGCTCAGCAAGGCGATCATTGATGGTATTCAGGGCAAGGCGCTCAATACGCATGGCTATGCCGGCAAATTGAGCGTCGCCCATGTTCGCGATACCCATGCTGCACATAAGCGGATCCATGATGCGATCGTGGCTGGCGACCCGGAGGCGGCCGCAAAAGCCATGCGCGAACATATCGAATCATCCTGGGCGAAACGCCGCAGATCGCACGCTGAG
Source organism: Sphingobium sp. (assembly GCA_020051025.1). GTDB lineage: Bacteria > Pseudomonadota > Alphaproteobacteria > Sphingomonadales > Sphingomonadaceae > Sphingobium. The sequence continues at coordinate 2,034 of JAGVJS010000161.1, forward strand.
AAATGAATTTCTTCCGCAGCCATATGGAGGCCGGAAAGGCATTTATGTCGCATTGCTGGCAAATGCGCGGCCGGGCCATAAAGCGCTGCGCCCCAACTGCGTAGCACAGTGGGGCGCAGCGACCATCGCCATGATCAGGCGGTCAACAGCCCCTTGCTGCGCAGCAAGGCTTCGATTTCCGGCGAGCGCCCTGCAAAAGCCCTGAAATTTTCGGCAGCCGTGCGGCTCGCGCCTGCCGCCAGTATCTCGCGCCGGAAGTCGGCGCCGCGCCCCTCGTCGCCCTGCGCAAACAGGTCGAATGCGTCTGCCGACAGCAGTTCTGCCCACAAATAGCTGTAATAGCCCGCCGCATAGCCGCCAGCGAAAATAAGGCTGAACGCGTGTGCGAAGCGGTTCCATGCCGGGGGCTGCATCACGGCCACGGCGCTGCGAACGGCGGCCAGCGTCTCATTGACCCGCGCGCCGCTGGCGGGGGCATAGTCCCGATGCAGCAACAGGTCGAAGGTCGCGAATTCAACCTGCCGCAACAAGGCCAGCCCGGCCTGAAACTGCCGCGCCGCCAGCAGGCGGTCGAACAGGTCTGCCGGCAGGGCTTCGCCCGTATCGACATGGCCGGAAAGGCCGATCAAGGTCGCCTTGTCCCAAGCGAAATTCTCCATGAACTGGCTGGGCAGTTCCACCGCGTCCCACTCCACGCCGGAAATGCCGCCAATGGAGGGCAGGTCGATCTCGCTCAAAATATGATGCAGGACATGGCCGAATTCGTGAAACAGGGTGACCACGTCATTATGAGTCAGGAGCGACGGACGCCCCCCTGCGGGCGGCGCGAAATTGGTGGTGAGAAAGGCGACCGGCAGATGGAAGCGATTGCCGTCGCGGAAGCGGGACCGGCACACATCCATCCATGCGCCGCCTCGCTTGCCGGCGCGGGCGAACAGATCGAGATAGACGCCCGCCAGGATCGTGCCGTCGCGATCGACGAGATCGTAGTAGAGCGCATCGGCATGCCAGAGCGATATATCGTCCCGCCGCCTCAGCCGCACGTCAAACAGGCGCTCGATCAGAGCCTCAGTACCCGCCAGCACGCACGGCAGCGGGAAATAGGGCTTCATCGCCTCCTGATCGACGCCATGCAATATGCGGCGCATCGTTTCCGCCACATAGGGCATGTCCCACGCTTCCAGACTGTCGAGGCCCAGATGCTCGCGCGCGAATTGCCGGGCTTCGTCCAGTTCGCGCTCCGCCATCGGCCGCGCCCGGACGGCCAGATCGTCAAGGAAGGACAGAGCCTCCTGCGCATCCTGCGCCATCTTGGTTTCCAGCGAGTGGGCGGCTGAATCGCTGAAGTCCAGGATAGCGGCCGCTTCATGGCGTAAGGCCATGATCCGTTCGATCCGCTCGCCATTGTCGAAGCTGCGGTCCTCCGCCATGTCGGAGGCCCGCGTCGCGTTGGCGCGATAGACGCGCGCGCGCAATGCCCGATCCTGCGCATGCAGCATGATGGCCTGCACGCTGGGTTGGCGCAAGGTCACAAGCCAGCCGGGAAGTCCCTTTTCCCGTGCATAAGCAGCCAGTATCGCCTTGTCGCTGTCGGGTACGCCTGCCAGCGCATCCTCATCGGTGATATGCTCGCTCCAAGCCTCGGTGGCATCCAGCACGGCGTTGGAAAATTTGACCGACAGGTCGCTTAGCTCGACGCCGATATCCAGGAAGCGTTGCCGCGCCTCTCCTTCCAGCGCGACGCCAGCCAGTCGAAAGCCCCGCAGCGCCAGGTCGACGGCGCGTTTTTTGTCCGGGGACAGGATGGGAAAGTCTTTGCGCGCCGCCACTTTCTCGATTGCCGCATAATGGTCGTGATTCTGTCCCGCTTCCATCAGATAGGCGGTCATCATCGCCTGCCCCTGCGCATGGGCTTCCCGCAACGCCGGCGTATCGGCCACCGATGCCAGATGCCCGACCGGTGCCCACGCCCGTGCCAGATCGAATTCCGCCCGTTCCGAAGCCAGCACGACCGTGTCGAAATCGTCGCCAGCCTGCGTGGTCGCATGGGCGACGGCTGCGCGATGCGCAGCGATCGCCTGTTCCATCGCAGGGACGACATGGTCAGGGCGGATCGCCGCGAAATCGGGGAGCAGGCTGTCGGCAAGGAGGGGGTTGGCGTCGGTCATCATTACTCACGAACGATAGGGGCGATCCCGTTCATGTCGGGAGCAATGGTCGAGGCGTCAAGGGGCAGGGCAGCTGCGCCCTGGACAGGATCGCCGATAAATATTCGGGGAGAACGCCGACATGAAGACGCTTCAGTCCTGGACCCGATCAATGGGGTTTGGACCCGGCCGCGCGGCGCTTTTCCAACGCCATGGGTTGCGTGCTGTGTCGGAATGGAAGCCTTTGAGCGCCAGCCCGCGCTTTAAAACAGCTGCTCAGATCATGAGAGTCGCTGCAATCGGGGTAGAACATGCTTTAATTGAGCAGGCGGTTGGCGCGCAGCCTTGATACCGCCATGTCCACAAATGTCCTGACCTTTGCGGGGGCATGGCGCCCCTCCGGATAGAGGATATGGATCGGCAAGGGCGGCTCCTCATGGTCGGCCAGCACGATCTGCAATGTGCCTGCGATCAGGGCCGGGCCGATCTGATAGCTCAGCACGCGCGTCAGACCCCAGCCTTTCTTCGCGGTGGCGATGGAGGCTTCGTTGGTGTTGCAATGGAGCGTGGGGGTAACGGTTACGCGATGGTCGCCCGCAAATTTCCATTCGGGCGATGCCCAGGCGCTGGTCGATGCCACTATCCGATGCTGTTTGAGGTCGGCAGGCGTCAGCGGTACGCCATGTTTTTCGAAATAGGCAGGTGCCCCGCACACCACCTGTCTTACGCTGCCGACTTTGATGGCAGTGAAACCGGAGTCCGGCAGATGGCCGATCCGCACTGCGACGTCCATGCCTTCCTCCACGATATTGACCGGTCGATCGGCGAAGAATGTCCGACCGGACATGGATGGATGGGCGTCCAGATAATCCGTCATGATCGGCAAAATATACATTTGCCCGAACCGCAGCGGCGCGGTGATCGCCAGCGTACCTGTCGGGGTTGCATAGGATCCCGCCGCGCTGGCCTCCGCTTCCGATATGTCGGCAAGGATGCGTCGGCAGTCCTCCAGATAGCGCCTGCCTGCTTCGGTGAGTTTGACCGATCGCGTGGTACGGACGAACAGGCGCGCGCCGATCAGGTCCTCCAGCGCGGCAACCGATCGGGTCACGGCCGGCGCGCTCATATGCATGATCCGCGCGGTTTCGGCGAAACTGCCTGTTTCCGCTACGCGAACGAAAATCCGCATCGCCTGCCATCGATCCATGCCGTCTCCCTGCGCATCCGGCGACTAGAGCAGCCGCGCCGGATCTTCGGGGTGAATAGCGTCATTCGATGCCAGCAGGTCATGAAAAAAGTCGCTGTCGGACAGATTGGCAGGTCAAAGCAGCGACCAGAACTGCCGCCAGAGCATCGACGAACCTGCACTGGCGGGCGGCGGTGCCATATCCATGTCGTCAATCTTCCTCATCATGTCGCAGTGCCAGTCGTTCGATCTCGCGGCAGACCGGGGCGGGCAGGCCGGCGCGCAGAGCCTGCCTTCGACACAGAATATATCGGGCATCGCCGGCACGGCACGCGAGTGCGAGCGCCAGAGCGCGGGATGTCTGCACGTCAAATCCCCGCCCCTGCCGTGCAGCATCGATTTCGGCCCCGGTCATTCCCAGCTTTCGGCCTTCCGCTTCCCAGGCGTCTGTCCATGCAGCATTCCCATTTGGCGCCAGCGCCAGATCGATCGCCAGCCGCAGGCGCGGATCAAGGATGGCCATTGCGGGGCGCTACCTTTAGAAACCGAAGTCGCTCAATCCAGGATAATCATCAGGGCGACGACCGATCGGCCAGCGGAACGTGCGATCGGCTTCCGCGATCGGATGCTCGTTGATACTCGCATGCCGGTGCGCCATCAGGCCGTCGGCCGCGAACGCCCAATTCTCGTTGCCATAGGCGCGATACCATTGGCCGCTATCGTCGTGATATTCATAGGCGTACCGCACCGCGATGCGATTACCGCCAAAGGCCCATAATTCCTTGATGAGCCGATACTCCAGTTCCTTGTTCCACTTGCGTGTCAGGAACGCTTGCGCTTCCTCGCGACTGGTCACGAACTCGGCGCGGTTACGCCATCTCGTATCGCTGGTGTAGGCCTGCGCCACTTTCGCCGGATCGCGGCTATTCCATCCGTCCTCTGCCAGTCGGACCTTCTCGACGGCGCTCTCTTGGGTGAACGGGGGCAATGGTGGGCGGGACATGGGATTCTCCCTGTTTCTGCTGTGGTGATGGGTCACAGGACGATCCTGATCCCCGCGTCATTCTCCTGTCGCGCCGGGACGGCGCAGCAGAGTAGCATTTCGTCATCGCCGACCGTGGCGGCCGGCTTTTTGAGGTAGGTGATCTTGCCGGCCAGCAGCTTGACCTTGCAGGTGCCGCAACTCCCCTCACGGCAGCTATAATCCGGCTCCAGCCCGCGCGCCTCCGCCAGTTCCAGCAAGCTACCCGATCCCGGTTGCCAGCGCGTTTGCTTCGCCGTCTCGGTGAAGATGACCTTGACCGGTTCTACAGAGAGCGGCGGAAGCATGGCGGGGATCGCGCCGGCATCTTCGCGGCGGATCAGAGAGGATGGGCCAAAGGCTTCGGCATGAATGCGGCTGTCCGCGATGTTCAGGCCGCGCAGACCGTCATATATGGACTGGGTAAAGGCCGCAGGACCGCAGACATGGAAGTCGTAATCGTCAAAGGGCAAAAAGCGGCTGAGGAGAGCCATGTCGATGCGTCCGGCAACCTCATAATCGACGCCTTCCTGCGCATCTTGCGGGTCGCTCAGCACCCGGATCACCCGGACGCCGCTGTAGGATGCGTTGACCAGTTCGGCCAGTTCCCGGTCGAACGCCCGGTCGGCTGTCGACCGCGCCGCATAGAATAGCGTTGTCGGGCGGACGCGCTGGGTGCGGACGCCTTCATAGACGACATGTCGCAGCATTGCGAGCATGGGCGTGATGCCGACCCCCGCAGCAATCAGGACGGCTGGCCGTTTTTCGCGGGCGTCGATGGTGAAATCGCCAGCCGGCGCACGCGCCTCGATCCGGTCGCCGACCATGATCTGGTCATGCAGAAATTGTGAGACCGCGCCGTCGCGCTTGACGCTGATGCGATAGGTGTCGTCTGACGGTGCGACCGACAGCGTATAATTTCGGATGACTGGCTGATCCGCGCCGGGCAGTATGACGCGGATCGGCAGATGCTGCCCGGCGATATGGGAAAGGCGGCCCATGCCATCGTCGGCTTGCAGATGAAGCGAACGTATCGATGCGCTTTCATCGACGATGCGGGTGACCCGGAACGGCCGCCATCGGCCTGCCGTTTCAGCGGCGAGCAGGCGATCAGCCGCCTGCGCCCAGTCTCCGGTCATGATCGCGTGGGGCGATGCGCCGCCCTCTCGTGACGCCCAGCGCAGCGCCAGAGCGTCGCGTCGCCGCACGATCCTGTGCGGCTGGAAGGTCCAGAGGCGCTCTGCGCCCTGGAAGGCGGCGATCTCCGGCGAATCCAGAATGACCGCTGCCTCGCCCGTCATCTGTATCATGTCGCCCGTCGCAAAGTCTGCGAACAACAGTCCGGCCTTGCCGTTCAGCAGGATGTTGCCCAATGTATTGAAGAACAGATTGCCGTCGAAATCCGGGATGGTGAGCAGCCCGTTTTCGTCGATCCGCACAAAACCCGGTTTGCCGCCGCGATGTGACACGTCGACCTGCCGCCTGTCTTCGCGCTCGGCATAGGAGGCGACGAAGAAGGCATCGGCTGCCCCGATCATCAGCCGCGCTTCGTCGTCCAGACTGTCAGATATGTCGATGGGACCGTAATGGGGCAGGGCCGGATCGCGGCTGAAGCGGAAATCGCGCAACTGGATATAGCGCGGACAATTGCCGAAACTCTGGTCTACATCGATATGCAGCCCGGTGGCGCTATGGGTGATGACGCCGTTCATCCGGTTGCGGCGACGCGTGTGCATCTCAATCCCCAACATCCCGATCGGATCGCCATCCTTCATGCCGGCAGCGGCCGGGTCGCCGGCATCGGGCAACGCGTGCAGGTCGAGCCTGGTCGGCGTGGGCGATGTCATGAAGCCGGGGCGTCCTTCTACGAAACTGGCCCAGGCATCACCATCGGGATCGACGCTGCCCACCACCATGAAGGGGAGTTGCGCATAAAAGTCGCGATGCTGATCGGGCATGAAGTCGCGGATCACCCGCTTGCCCACCGCCTCCATCCGTTCAACCATGCCGACGCTGGCCTGGATCGCCTTTTCGCCGGCGTGCCAGACCTCTTGTGCCGGCCGGGACGCCTGATCAGTCATGGCGTCGTCTCCTCCCACAGGGGGTGAGGGCCGGGTGGCGAACCGCCCGGCCGCATCCGCCTCAGGCTGGGTTGGCGGTCAGACCGGCCGGGGTCTGGGCGAACGGGAAGAAGCCCGGCAACGCCTCGATACGGCGCAGATACGCGTTGATGGCGGGATAAGGCGACAAATCGACATTGCCTTCCGGCGCCCGCGCGACATAGCTGTAGATGGCGACATCGGCGATGGTCGGCGCCTCATCGACCAGCCACTGGCGCACGGCAAGATGCGCTTCCAGCTTCTCCAGCAGGCTGTGCGCCCGGGCGATGACCTCTTGCGGATTATGGCTGGACCCGAACACGGTCACCAGCCGCGCCGCTGCCGGGCCATAGGCGATCTCGCCGGCTGCGACCGACAGCCAGCGCTGGACCGCCGCTGCGGCGCGGGGGGCTTCTGGCAGCCAGTCGGTCCGCCCCTGCTTTTTCGCCAGATAGACGAGAATGGCATTGGAGTCCGACACCAGGACATCGCCATCTTCCAGCACCGGCAACTGGCCAAAGGGATTGAGCGCCAGGAATTCGGGCGTCTTGTGCGCCCCGGCAGCGAGGTCGACCTCGACCAGGTGATGGGGGAGGTCGATCAGCGACAGGAACAGCCGTGCACGATGAGCGTGGCCGGAAAGGGGATGGTGATACAGCTTCATGATGGCGTTTCCCATGATCTGGACGGGAGTATCCCCGGTCCGCGACCCTGTTGTCGCTTCAAATCGCAGATGATGGAATGTGGTCAATATGCACTTCATTGTTACTTAAAACGTAACAATATGACGTCGGCCATCGTTGATGGACGGTCCGTCCGAAACATCGCCTCCCAAGCCTCCCGACTGCCGGAAACTGACGGAAACCGTAGCATTTTCGTCATATTCAGTGCGGAGTTGTAACATTGCGGCGCTAGGGATTCGCTCCCAAGGACATTGATCTTTGGGGATCGTATCATGAACGCCATCACCCGGCTGCCCTTCCTGAGCGACATGGAAGAGGGCGTGGACGACCGTTTCCACACCCCGGAACGCGAAGGCAAGCGGCGCCGCTATCGCACTATCTGGATATCGGACATTCATCTGGGCACACGCGGCTGCAATGCGGCGATGCTGATCGACTTCCTCGACAATGTGGACAGCGACACCATCTATCTGGTCGGCGACATCATCGATGGATGGCGGCTGAAGAAGCGCTTCTACTGGCCTGCCAGCCATAATGACGTGGTATGGCGCCTGATGAAGCGGGCCAAGCGTGGCACGCGCGTCGTCTATATCCCCGGCAATCATGATGAAATGTTCCGGCAGTTCACCGGCATGAGCTTTGGCGGCGTCGAAATCCGGCGCAAGGCGATCCACCAGACGGCGGACGGGCGAAAGCTGCTGGTGCTGCATGGCGACGAATTTGACACGATCATGCTCGCGCATCGCTGGCTCGCCTTCGTCGGGGATGCCGCCTACACGACGTTGATGCGCCTCAATGTCGTGGTCAATGCGGTGCGGCAGCGTATGGGGCTGCCCTATTGGTCATTGAGCAAGATGGCCAAGCACAAGGTCAAGAATGCGGTGTCCTTCATCTCCCGCTTCGAAGAAGTGGTGGCGCATGAAGCCGGCACGCGCGGCGTCGATGGCGTGGTGTGCGGCCATATCCACAATGCTGAAATGCGCGAAATCGAGGGCATCCAATATTATAATGACGGCGATTGGGTCGAAGGCTGCACGGCGCTGGTTGAACATGGGGACGGCCAGATGGAAGTGCTGCACTGGGCCGACGAAATCGCCAAGCGCGATCGGGAAGAGCAGGCCAGCCGGGCACGGATGGCAGCGTAGGGCGTCCTAATTAATCGACGGCCGGACGCCTCGCACGCCGGGTAATCGAAGCGAAGCACGGTAAATGCAAAGGGAAGCGGCTTGATGCGTATAGCGATCGTGACCGACGCATGGAATCCGCAGATCAACGGTGTGGTGCGGACTCTCCAGACGATCCGCGACGAACTGGAACATATGGGTCATGTGGTGAAGGTGATTTCACCCGACCTTTATGGCTCTATTCCTTGTCCGACCTATCCTGAAATTCGCCTGGCTCTGGTGCGATCGACCGTGGTGGGACAGGCGATCGCCAGGTTCCAGCCCGATGCCGTGCATCTCGCGACGGAAGGGCCGCTATGCCTGGCTGCACGGCGCTGGTGCCTTCGGGGCGGGGTGCCCTTCACCACCGCCTACCATACCCATTTCCCTGATTATATAGCCCAGCGTACCGGGCTGCCAGCTGCCTGGTTCTGGCGCTATATCCGCTGGTTTCACGGCCCCGCACAGGCTGTGCTTGTGTCTACCCGGTCGGTGCGCGAACAATTGCGGGCGCATGGCCTGCCCAAAGTCCGGCCATGGGGGCGGGGGGTCGATCTGGCCGCCTTCACGCCCGATGCGCCGCCGCCTGCGCTGTTCGCCGATCTGCCGCGTCCCATCCAGCTTTATGTCGGCCGCGTCGCGGTGGAGAAGAATCTGGAGGCGTTCCTGGCCACAGACCATCCGGGTACGAAGGTGATCGTAGGCGATGGCCCGGCCCGCGCCGCGCTGGAGCGCGCCTATCCGCATGCCCGTTTCACAGGTCCGATGTTCGGCCCGGACCTCGCCGGCGCTTATGCCGGTGCGGACGTGTTCGTCTTTCCCAGCCGGACCGATACATTCGGGCTGGTGATGATCGAGGCGCTGGCCTGCGGCACGCCGGTCGCGGCCTATCCGGTTACCGGGCCGGTCGATATCGTCACGCCGGAAACGGGTGCCTTGTCCGAGGATCTGGGTGCCGCAATCGCCCAGGCCCTGACCTGCGTTCGCGCCGCATGCGCGGCCTATGGCCGCAGCTTCAGCTGGGAGCGCAGCGCGCAGGAATTTCTGTCCGGCCTGTACGCCATCGACCCCGAAGTCCTGGAAAGCGCCGCCTGACGCTTTTTACTGTGGGAATTCCTTGCCGGATGCGGCGGGATGTTCTATCTCTGATCCGTCGTGGCCGCCCTGATTGGGCGGCCCTTATCGTTTTTACGTGCGGAGAAGTCCCGTGTCCCAGCCCCTCATGCCCCATGCGACCGCCAGCTGGCTGGTCGACAACAGCGCTCTGAGCTTCGACCAGATCGCCGAATTTTGCGGGCTTCACATTCTGGAAGTGCAGGCGATCGCCGATGACACTGCCAGCATCAAATATACCGGCCGTGATCCGGTGCGCGCCCACGAAATCACCATGGATGAAATCCATAAGGGCGAAGCGAACCCCGACTACAAGCTCAAGATGCTGAAAGGGCCGGAACCGGTGCGCCGCACCAAGGGGCCGCGCTACACCCCGGTCAGCAAGCGTCAGGACAAGCCGGACGGCATCGCCTGGATCCTGCGCAACCATCCGGAAATTTCGGACGGCGCGATCGGCAAGCTGATCGGCACTACCCGCACCACGATCGCCGCAATCCGCGACCGTACCCATTGGAACATCAGCAATATCACGCCAAAGGATCCGGTGACGCTCGGCCTCTGCTCGCAGCGCGAACTGGACGGGCTGGTGACTAAGGCCGCGAAGAAGGCCGGCATTGAAGCGCCGACCGATTCGCGCCTTGACGGCGATCGTGAGGCGCTGATCGAGGAACTGCGCCGTGAGCGTCAGGACGCCGCGCGTCGCGCCGAAGAGGCTTTGAAGAGCGAGTCCGAATTTATTTCCGGCGCCGCGACCATTCTCGATCCGTTCAGCAGCAACAAGGGCGAGGTCTGATGCCGTAGCGTCATCGCCCGCCTGTTACAGGTCGGCCATGATGCAGCATGAATCAAGGGCCGCGCGGCATAAGCTGCGTGGCCCTTTTTGCTGTGGTTGACGCTTGCGTAAAGTAATCGCTGCCCATAGACTTGATGCCATGGAGAGCATGGAAAAAACCTGGAGAGAGCGGTACCAGCACCCGACGGTCTGGGACCAGACATTCCCCCCGCTGTCGATGGGAGAGATGGTCGAGAAAAGCGCAATGGCGCATCCCGACGCTCCGATGATCGACTTCATGGGCCGGCAGTTCAGTTATGGCGCGATGCTGGAGCAGATTCGTCATATCGCCTGCGGCCTGCAACAGATGGGCGTGCAAAAGGGCGACCGGGTCGGTCTATATCTTCCCAATACGCCCCATTATGTTGCGGCCTATTATGGCGCGTTGATGGCCGGCGCGATCGTCGTGAACTTCTCCCCCCTCTACACCGCCGCCGAACTGGAGCATCAGGTCGAGGATAGCGGCACCAAGATATTGTTCACTTTGTCGGCCAAGGCGCTGTTGCCGACCGCTTTGGAGGTGCTGGATCACAGCACGCTTGAAAAGCTGGTGGTCGGATCTGTCGCGGAGATGCTGTCGCCGGTCAAGTCGCTGCTGTTCCGCTGGTTCAAGGCAAGCGAGAGCGTGCCCTTGCCAGAGGATCCCCGCATCATCCGTTACGACCGGCTGATCACCAATGCGGGCACCTGCACCGTGCCGGCGATCGATCCGGTCAATGACGTGGCACTGCTGCAATATACCGGCGGCACGACCGGCACGCCCAAGGGCGCGATGCTGACGCACCAGAATCTGACCGCCAATGCGCGGCAGGCGCAGGCGATCGATCCGCATGCTAATGAGCCGGACCGGATCATCGCGGTGCTGCCCTTCTTCCACGTCTTCGCCAACACCTGCACGCTCAACCGCACGGTGCTGAACGGCGGCGAAATGGTGATGCTGCCGCGCTTCGACGCGGTGCAGGTGCTGGCGGCTGTGCAGCGGGTGAAGGCGACCTCGCTGCCGGGCGTGCCGACCATGTTCCAGGCGCTGCTGGACCATCCCGCCATCCGCAACATCGACTTTTCCTCGTTGCGCGCCTGCATTTCCGGTGGAGCGCCTCTGGCGTTGGAACTGCGCCAGAAGTTTGAGGCAGCGACGGGCGCCAAGTTGATCGAAGGCTATGGCCTCACCGAAACCAGCCCGATCGTATGCACCAATCCCTATGAGGGGCTGAACAAGACCGGGACGGTTGGCCAGCCGGTCCCCGGCACGCGGGTCAAACTGGTGGATCGCGAGGATCCGACCCGTCCCCCGCCCGAAGGTGAACCGGGCGAACTGCTCTTTGCCGGGCCGCAGATCATGAAGGGCTATTGGAACCGCCCCGATGCCGATGCCGAAGTCTTTGTCGGCGAGTTCGTCCGCACCGGCGACGTCGGCCTGATCGACGAGGACGGCTATGTGAAGATCGTCGATCGGTTGAAGGACATGATCGCGGTCGGCGGGTTCAAGGTTTTCCCCAGCCAGGTCGAATCCGTCCTCTACCACCACCCTGCGGTCAAGGAGGCGCTGGTGATCGGCGTGCCAGACCATTATCGCGGCGAACAGCCCAAGGCCTTCGTCACCCTGAACGAAGGGGCGGAGATGGACGGCCCGGCCCTTAAGGACTGGCTCAATCCGCAACTGGGCAAGCATGAACGGGTATGCGAGGTCGAAGTGCGCCTGAACCTGCCCAAGACGCTGGTGGGGAAGCTGTCGCGCAAGGAACTGGTGGCCGAAGAGCGGGCAAAGGCGGATGCCGCGCGCACGGAGGCTGGAACCGCAGCCTGATCCTCCCTATCTGAGCAGCCAAACATGGATAGGGAATCGATCATGGCGCAGGAAATCGCAACGCTGGCCGGGGGCTGCTTCTGGTGCACGGAGGCAGTCTATCAGAAGCTGAAGGGCGTTGAGGGCGTGGAAAGCGGCTATATCGGCGGAACTCTGCCCAGTCCGACCTATGAACAGGTCTGCTCGGGTGCGACCGGCCATGCCGAAGCGATCCGCATCACCTATGATCCGGCGGTTATCAGCTACGCCGACCTGCTCGACATTTTCTTCGCCACCCATAATCCTACGACCCTGAATCGCCAGGGCAACGATGTCGGCACCCAGTACCGCTCAGCGATCTTCCCTCATTCGGCCGATCAGGAAGCGCAGGCGCGGGCCGGCATCGAAAGGGCGCAGGCAGACCAGAGCGATCCGATCGTCACCACGATCGAAGCGGACGCGCCCTGGTATCCGGCCGAGGATTATCACCAGAAATATTGGGACCGGGTCGGCGATCAGAACCCTTATTGCATGGCTGTGATCCCGCCCAAGCTGGCGAAACTGCGCAAGGGCTTCGCCGCGCGGATCGAGGAATAAGGGCGGATCGGCGGGTTTCGCCCAGCAGCGGGCCTAATAACCCCTTTCCTTCAGGGGAGGGGCTTATGTCGTGTTTCCACCCAATTCCGTCCCCTTGTCCTCTACGGCTCATCGCCTTTCCTGCCGTCCTTAGCGTACGGTTAATCTGCGCTATGCCATAGGCGGCTGGGCATATGGATATGTCGGGGGACTGAAGATGAAGACACGGATATTGATGGTTGCGCCGCTCATGCTGCTGGTGCTTCCGGGCTGCGTGCGGACGGTCGCCAGCGTCGTGACGGCGCCGGTGCGGGCGGGGTCGCAGGTGGTGGACTGGACGACGACCAGCCAGGACGAAGCCGACCGCAATTACGGTCGCAAGATGCGTAAGCAGGAAGCCCGCGACGGCAAGGCCGCCAAAAAGGCCGAGAAGGAACGGCGCAAACAGTGCCGCGAGGCCGGCTACGACAATTGCGGTTGAGGCTGGCCTGAACGCCGTTGTCGTCCTCTGATGACAGCGGCGGCGCATGGCTGATTTGGGGTGGCAAAACGACATAAGCCCCACCCCAACCCTTCAAACGAGTCACGTGCCTCGTTTGAACCTGAAGGGGAGGGGCTATAAGTGTCCGCTTATGATCGGTTTAATTCATCCCCTCTTTCGTCATGCCAGGCTTGACCCGGCATCCCGCTTTCTTCGCAAGCGTCAGTAGAAGCGGGACCCCGGATCAAGTCCGGGGTGACAATATCGCTAGTGTCCGCTTCTGGCCAATTTCCGGATATATTCAAGCCATCACCGCGCTAAGCGGCCGCCCGCCGCAACCGATCGTTGATTGCCGCGCCGACGCCGTCTTCGGGGATCGGCGCCACCG
>JAGVJS010000164.1 GCA_020051025.1 Sphingobium sp.
CCGGCCGCAGGTCATTCCCGTCACCGACGTCGACCGGCTGAAGGCCGATCCATTCGCCTTTTATGCCAAGCGGGTATTGAAACTGGCCCGACTGGATCCGGTCGATGCCGATGCGACCGCCGCCTGGCGGGGCACGAAGGTCCACGAAATCCTGCAACATTGGGCCGAAGCCGGGACGCTGGACCCGGCCGATCTGGAGCAGCGCGCCCGCGCCATGTTCGACCAGCCGGAGGTGCATCCGCTGCTGAAAGCGTTGTGGCAGCCCCGCCTGATCGAGGCGATCCGCTGGATCGCGGCCGAGGTGATTAACGACAAGGCCGAAGGACGCGCCATATTGGCCGTCGAACGGGAAGGGCGGGCCGACATTGCCGGCGTCACGCTGATGGGCAAGGCCGACCGGATCGACCGGCTGGCCGATGGGCGTATCGGCATCATCGACTACAAGACCGGTAAGCCGCCGAGCGCGCGTCAGGTGAAGGCAGGCTTTTCGTTGCAACTCGGGCTGCTGGGAATCATCGCCGAACTGGGCGGGTTCGACGGGCTGGGTTCGCAGCCGCAGGCAGGCGATTTCGAATATTGGTCGCTGGCCAAGAAGGGCGACCAGTTCGGCTATCGCGAGCGGCCAGTCGATCCGCAGGGCAAGCGCGACAAGGTCGTCACCGACCATTTCACCGCCCATGCCCATGAGCATTTCGAGGAACTGGCCAACGCCTTCCTGCTCGGCGCCGCGCCCTTCCGTGCTGAAATCAATCCCGAAGTCGCCAATTACGGCGATTATGATCAGCTGATGCGGCTGGAGGAATGGTATGGCCGTGACGATGGCTAAGGCACGCGCGCTCCAGAAATTGCGGGGCGATCAGGCGCGGGCCGCCGCACCCGACGCCCATGTCTGGCTGTCGGCGTCGGCCGGCACCGGCAAGACCCATGTGCTGACCGCCCGCGTCTTTCGCCTGCTGCTACAGGGGGTAAGGCCGGAAAATATCCTGTGCCTGACCTTTACCAAGGCAGGTGCGGCGGAAATGGCAGATCGTATCCATGACCGGCTGGCGGCCTGGGTACAGATGGACGGCCCCGCGCTGGCCGGCGACCTGATGGCGCTGGGCGAAGATCATGGGCCGGACAAGCAGGATCAGGCCCGGCGCCTGTTCGCCGAAGTGCTGGAGTCGACCGGCGGTGGGCTGCGTATCCAGACCATCCATGGCTTCTGCCAGCAATTACTGACCGCCTTCCCGCTGGAAGCGGAGCTGACGCCGGGCTTCCGTCCGCTCGACCAGCGGGAGCAGTCCAGTCTGGCGCGGCAGACGCTGGCCGACATGGTGGTGCAGGCCCATGATCTGGGCGACGACGCGCTGATCGGCGCGTTGCAGGATTTGAGCCTCCGGCTGGGCGAAGGCGGCGCAGAACAATTTCTGATGCGCTGCGCGACGAAGGGCGATGCGCTGGACGGCTTGCCAGAGGCGATCGCGCCTTGGCTGGCGGCAGAGCTGGAGCTACCCGAGGGCGATATCGATCAATGGCTTGCTGAGCAGTGTTCGGACGCGATGTTCGATATGCGGACGCTGGACGGGATTGTGCGGGCCAATGTCGATTGGGGCAAGGGGCGCGGGCTTGAGCGGTGCGACCGTATTGCGGCATGGCGGGCGCTGGACCCGGCTGGCCGGGCGGCGACGATCACGGACCTGCATCGCGCCTGGGCCAAGGCGGACGGCGACCTGATCGACGCCAAGGGATGGGTGCCGCCGGTCGACGGTTATATCGAGATGGCGGCGCGACTCCATGATCGCTGCGCCGGACTGATCGCGATGAAGCTGCGGGCGGACTATGCGGCGCTGCTGGCGCAGGCGCTGCATGCCGGACGCGCCTACGCCCGCGCCTATGGGCAGGGCAAGCGGCTCGCGGGGGCGGTCGATTTCGACGACCTGATCGCGCGCACCGCGACGCTTCTGGACCAGCCGGGGATCGCCGAGTGGATCCGCTATAAGCTGGACCAGCGGATTGACCATATATTGGTGGATGAAGCGCAGGATACCAACGCCGCGCAATGGCACATCGTCCGGACGCTGGCCGAAGAGTTTTTCGCGGCCGAATGGGAGCCGAACCAGAAGGTCCGCACCATCTTCACCGTGGGCGACTTCAAACAGGCGATCTTCGGCTTTCAAGACACCAGCCCGGCCAATTTTGAAGCCGCTCGCCTGCTGTTCAACCGCGATGCTGACCAGTCGGGCCATGAATTTTTCAACCTGTCGCTGGATCAGAGCTTCCGGTCAACACCGGCTGTACTGGACGTGGTGGACCGCACCATCGCCACGCTGACTGCACAGAAGCTGGGCATGGAACCCAAGGAGGTGCGCCATCTCAGCGCCAATCGCCATCCGGGCGAAGTGCAGCTATGGAAGCCGGTCATCGCCGGCCTGTCCGAAGACGCGGAAGGCGAGGAGGATTGGGCTGCCGATCAGGAGCGCGCTCTTGCGACGAAGATCGCCAGGCAGATCCGGCAATGGATAGACGACGGGCTGATGCTGGAAAGCCGGGGGCGGCCGGTACGCGCGGGCGACATCATGATCCTGGTGCGCCGCCGCAGCGAACTGGCCCGGCTGATCGTGGCGCGCCTCTATGAAGAGAAGGTCGCGGTCGCGGGTATCGACCGGCTGCGGCTGAACAGCCCACTGGCGGTGCGCGACCTGCTCGCCGCGTTGCGCTTTGCGGTGCAGCCGGAGGATGAGCTGAACCTGGCCGCCTTGCTGGTGTCTCCGCTGATCGGGTGGACGCAGGACGACCTCATGACCCGCCTGATCGGGCGCAAGGGCGGCTTATGGCGGCACCTGAACCGGACGCTCAGCGATACGCTGTTGCAGCCATTGCGTGATCTGCTGGCGGTGGCGGACCTCTCCACCCCCTATCGCTATCTGGAGGCGATCCTGTCGGGGCCGATGGACGGTCGCCGCCGCCTTATCGAAAGATTGGGGAGTGAGGCGGCCGATCCGATCGAAGAATTGCTGAACGCCGCGCTCGCCTTTGAAAGCGACGATCATCCCTCGCTTCAGCGCTTTATCGACTGGTTCGATCGGGGCGAGGTGGAAATCGTGCGCGATGCGGCGGCGCAGGGGGACAATCTGCGCCTGCTGACCGTGCATGGGGCCAAGGGATTGCAGGCGCCCATCGTGATCCTAGCCGATGCCTGCCTGGACCCGGATGCCGGCAACCGTGCGGACATGCTGGTGTGGAACGGCCTGCCGATCCTTCCCCCACGCAAGCCCGAACGGCAGGGTCTGATCGGCGAAGTGGCGGAAGCCGCCGCGCAGGTGGAGCGGGAGGAGCATTGGCGCCTGCTCTATGTCGCACTGACCCGTGCGGAGGAAAAACTGATTGTCGCCGGATCGCTCGGCCCCCGCGCCAAGGGCGAGGTGAAGCCGGAAAGCTGGTATGCGGCGGTTGAAGCGGCGATGATCTCGCTCGGCGCGGAATGGGATGCAGATCCGCTATGGGGAGCGGCCCGGCGCTGGCATGGCACGGAGATATTGCCGTCCAAGGCCGCGGAACCGGAAAACGCGACCGAGGCGGTGACATTGGATCAGCCAAGCTGGCTACGCCAGCCTGCTCCCGTCGAAGCCCGCCCACCCCGACCGCTCGCGCCGTCTGCTCCGGTCGAGGATGATGTGCCATATCCCCCGCCAACGCCAGCCATGCGCGATGCGGCGGAACGGGGGCGTTTGCTCCATGCCCTGTTCCAGCGGCTGCCCGACCTGACGGCGGATCGGCGACGGGAAGCGGCCGACCGATGGCTGGTGCAGCAGGGCGTTGCCGATGTGGGGGTGAGACAGGGCATCATCGATCAGGCGATCCGGGTGATCGAGGCGCCGGATTTTGCCGCGCTGTTCGGGCCGGAGGCGCTGGCCGAGGCGCCGATCGCCGCCGTGGTCGGGGAGGCCGTGATTGCCGGCACAGTCGATCGGCTCTGCATCGGTCCCGACCGCATCCAACTGGCCGATTTCAAGACCGGGCGGATCGCGCCGCTGACGCTGGCAGACGTGCCGACGCCGCATATCCGGCAGATGGCGGCCTATGTTGCAGCGCTGGCGGTCATCTTCCCGGACCGAACGATCGAGGCCGGGTTGCTCTATACCAGTGCGCCGCGGCTCATCATCGTGCCGCCTGCCACGCTGGCGGCGCACAAGCCGGGCTTCGCGCCCGCGCAGGAGAATTTGCCGCTCTGACCCGTTGAGCCGGATGCGCGCTCATCCTAGATAGGCTTCGAATAAAGGAGATACCCATGGCCACCAAGGCAGTTACCGACCTCAGCTTCAAGGATGACGTCATCAATTCGGACAAGCCCGTGCTTGTCGACTTTTGGGCGGAATGGTGCGGCCCTTGCAAGATGATCGGTCCGGCCCTGGAGGAAATCTCCGAGGAACTGGCCGACAAGGTCGTGATCGCAAAGATCAACATCGACGAAAATCCGGATGCGCCGGGCCAATATGGTGTGCGCGGCATCCCGACGATGATCCTGTTCAAAAATGGCGAAGCGGCCGCGACCAAGGTCGGCGCGGCGCCCAAGAGCGCGCTCAAGGGCTGGATCGAAAGCGTCCTGTAATATTGCGTTTGCGCCGGGTGTAATGCCCGGCGCAAATAGTCCGGCCGGGCCTATGTCAGCGGGATCATCACCGATTGGGCATAGGCCGGTCGCACGCGCAGCCGGTCGTACCAGGCGCGCACATGCGGCACGTCGGGCCGCTCCATATCGAGCGCGAAGAATGTGTGGGCGTATACGCCCATCGGCACGTCCGCGACACCGAAAGAGACACCTGAAAGCCAGGGCTGGATCGCCAGCGTGCGGTCCAATATCCGCATCGCCGCGCCGGCCGCCGTCGCCGATTGCGCCAACAACTGTCCATCTCGCTGTTCGGGCATGCGGCGTACCAGTTGCAGGAAGGCGTCGCGCTGAGCGTCCGCGAAGGTGAATTGCCAGTCCATCCACTTGTCGCCCTGCGCCCGCTCTGCCGGGTTTGCCGGCCAAAGGGCAGGGGCGTAACGCGCCGCCAGATAACGCAGGATCGCGTTGGATTCCCACAGGGTGACGTCACCATCCTCGATCGTGGGGATCAGAGCATTGGGGTTTTTCGTCAGATAATCCGCGCTCATGCCGAACGCCCCACCGACGTCATGACGGACATAGGGCAGGCCGATTTCGTCAGCGAACCAGGCGACCTTCTTCACATTGTGCGAGTTGAGCCGGCCCCAGATCGTCAACATGTCATGTCCTTCATCCGAACAGCGTCGCCGCTGCCTTTTCCCACAAACGGGGCGAGGACGCCCCCATCAGCCCGCGCCGCAGATCGCCCACCACATAAGGCGTCCCATCGATGCGCTGGCAGCAGCCGCCCGCCTCATTGACGAACAGCGTGCCCGCCGCATGATCCCAGGGCAGCGTCCGTGCAAAGACCGACACGTCATTCTGTCCCAGGACCAACCGCGGATATTGTTCCGCGGCGCAGCGGGGAATGTCCACCAGCGTGAAGCTGGACTGTGACCGGCGCTGAATGTCGGCGCGTTCTTCCTCCGCCATGAAATAGACCGCCAGCGCCGCGATCGGCAGGTCGCCACCACTTTCACGCGCCTGCACCCGTTCGCCGTCAATATGGCTGCCGCCACCCAGCATGGCGTGGCAGAGGCGGCCTGTCAGCGGATCGAGTATCCAGCCAGCCAGTGTCGTGCCGCCATCGACCAATGCCACCATGATGCCGAAGGGCGGATTGCCCGATGCGAAATTGCCGGTGCCGTCGATCGGATCGATGATCCAGTTCAGTCCCTGACCAGCCCGTTCCAATATGGCCGGATCGGCAGCGCAAGCCTCTTCGCCGATGATGCCGGCTTCGGGCAGGATCGCAGCCAGCCCTTCGGCAAGGCGAATCTCGCTCTCCTTGTCGGCGATGGTGACGAAGTCGTTCGCCGCCTTCTCACTGATTTCATCGCTGGACAGGTTGCAGTAGCGGGGCATGACGATGTCGCGCCCAACCTGCCGCATCAGGGCGACGACCGGTTCATGCAATTCCAGCATCAGCTGCGATAATCCGCGTTGATCGAGATATAGCCATGGGTCAGGTCGCAGGTCCAAACCTGCGCCCGGCCTTCGCCCAGGCCCAGGTCGACGCCGATCACTATATCCTGCCCCTTGAGGTGGGCGGCGACGGGCGCTTCGTCATATCCCTCGACCGCCAGCCCGCCGGTGGCCACCTGCGTCGCGCCGAAGCGGATCGACAGCTTGTCGCGGTCGGCCGGCTCTCCTGCCTTGCCCACGGCCATGACGACGCGGCCCCAATTGGCATCCTCGCCGGCGATGGCGGTCTTCACCAGCGGGGAATTGGCGATCGACAGGGCGATGCGATGGGCGCTGGCGTCGCTTTCCGCCCCTTCGACGCTGATGTCGATGAACTTGGTCGCGCCTTCACCGTCGCGCACCACCAGATGGGCGAGTTGACGGCATATGTCGCTGAGCGCGGCATGGAAGGCATCGGCCCCGGCATCGTCCATGGACGCAAGCGGCGCATTGCCCGCCTTGCCGGTGGCGAAGGCCAGGACCGTGTCGCTGGTGGAGGTATCGCTGTCCACCGTAATGCAGGAGAAGGTCTTGCGATTGGCGGCCGACAGCATCTGCTGCAACAGGGCCGGCTCGATCGCGGCGTCGGTGAAGATATAGCCCAGCATCGTCGCCATGTCGGGCGCGATCATGCCAGACCCCTTGATAATGCCGACCAGTTCGACCCGCTGGTCGCCGATCATGGCCGACACATGGGCGCCCTTGGCAAAGGTGTCAGTCGTGCCGATCGTGGTCGCAGCCTCTTCCCAGCCGCAGGGCGCGGCGGCGAAGGCGGCTTCCAGACCTGCTTCCGCCTTGTCGATCGGCAGTGGTACGCCGATCACGCCGGTCGAAGAGACGAAGATGTCGGACGGCTGGCAGAACAGGTGATTAGCGACCTTGGCCGCGATCGCCTCCACTGCCGCCCGGCCGCGATGGCCAGTAAAGGCGTTGGCATTGCCGGCGTTGACCACCAGCGCGCGGGCAGAACCCAGCGGGATGGCATCCCGGCACCATTCGACTTCAGGCGAAGGACATTTGCTTTGCGTCGTCACCCCGGCGACGGCCGTGCCGGCTTCCAGTTCCACATAGGTGAGGTCGCAGCGCGTCCACGCCTTGTAGCCCGCGCGGGCGGTGCGCAGCGTCACGCCATTGATGTCGGGCAGGGTCGGGAAGGCAACTGGGGCGAGGGGTGATTTTTCCATGCCGCCGCCATAGGATGAGCCGCCCGCGATTGCCAGTCTTCGCACGCCCGTCCGGCGTGAAATTTGGGCGGACTTGCGCTCCGTTCGCCGTCATGCGCATAAGTCCCGCAATAATCGAGGTCGCCCAGTCATGACTATATCAGCGGATGGCCGCTTCGCCTTCTACGCGAAGCGCTATGCCCGATCAAAAGCCAGCATCCGGTTGCGTGTGCTGGAGCCGATGGCAGCGATGCGTGACGCGGGTATCGACATCAGGCGCTATCCCAGGATCAAGGGCCCGGCCGGCTATGATGGCATCATCATTTCCAAGGCCTTCGGTCGCGGCGCAGTGAAGGCTGTCAACGCAGCGCAGAAGGCCGGCTGCGGGCTGATCTTCGACATTTGCGACAATCGCTTCGCCAATAATCGGGTGAAGGGATCGAAGCGCCATGGGTTGCGAACCACTCAGTTGCTGTCGCAGGCCGATCTGGTAACCGTGCCGACCGAAACCATGGGCGAACTACTGTCCTGCTCTACGCCGGAGATCAGGGAACGCATCCGGGTGGTGCCGGACATGCTGGAGGATATTTCCAGCCTGTCCAACCTGCCCCTTTCGCTGCGGGAGCGATTTCGGTTGGCGCGCCTTCGCCGCTTCCTGTCAGATCATGATGGCGCACTGCATGTCGTGTGGTTCGGTAATAATATGGCCGGCATGGCCGGCGTAGGGCAATTGAACGAGGCGGTCGCCCAATTGCGGATTTTCGCCTGCCAGCATCCGGTCACCCTGACGATCATCAGCAACAAGCCCGCCGTCTATCGCGAAGCGGCGCCCGATTGGGGTCTGCCCAGTTTTTTCATGCCCTGGTCGCTGGTTAGTTTTCCGGTCGCGTTGCAAGAGCATCGCGTGGCTATCATCCCGGTATCCCGTAACGATTACACCGCCGGCAAGTCAATCAATCGCCCAGCGACTGCGATCATGGCCGGACTGGGCGTGATCGCGGATTCGATCGATTCCTATGAGGAACTGCGGCCCTTCATCGCTCTGGACGACTGGCAGGGCGGTCTTTCCCGCTATGCGTTCCGCTGGGACGCGGAGCAAAGCCGGCTTGCCGAAGCACGCGCGCATCTGGATCGCCATTATGGCCGACGGCGCGTGGCGGAGCGATGGGCGGAGGTTTTGAACGAATTGCGTCAGTCCCGGACGCAGGATTGATCGTCCAGTGCAGCTTAAGCTGCATTGGAGAACGAACGCTGAATTGACGTTCGCCCGACCGATGCCTATTTGCCGCTCAATTGTTTATTCGGCGTCGGTCCATACGCCTTTCGTCTTTTCGCTCAGGGAGAGCTCATGTTCGGCGCACTCGCCAAGTCCATCTTCGGATCGTCCAACGAACGTTATGTGAAATCGTTGGGCAAGATCGTCGACCAGATCGCCTCCTTTGAAGGCACCGTGCAGGCGATGAACGACGAGGAACTGGTCGGCCAGACCGCCCGGTTCCGCGAACGGCTGGCCAATGGCGAGACGCTGGACGACCTCCTGCCCGAAGCCTTCGCGACGGTACGCGAAGCCGCCGTCCGCGTGCTGGGCATGCGCCATTTCGATGTGCAGATGGTGGGCGGTATCGTCCTGCATCGCGGCGAAATCGCCGAAATGCGCACCGGTGAAGGCAAGACGCTGGTGGCGACGCTGGCGACCTACCTCAACGCGCTGGAAGGAAAGGGCGTCCACGTCGTCACCGTGAACGACTATCTGGCCAGCCGCGACTGCGAATGGATGGGCCAGGTCTATCGCTTCCTGGGCCTGACCACCGGCGTCATCGTGCCGAACATCAGCGAGGATCAGCGGCGCGAAGCCTATGCCGCCGACATCACCTACGCGACGAACAACGAACTCGGCTTCGACTATCTGCGCGATAATATGAAGTATGATCGCGCGTCGATGGTCCAGCGCCCCTTCAACTACGCCATCGTCGATGAAGTCGACTCGATCCTGATCGACGAAGCGCGCACCCCGCTCATCATCTCCGGCCCGACCGACGACAAGTCGGAACTGTATGTCGCCGTCGATGCGATCGTGAAGCAGGTCACGGAAAGCGATTATGAGAAGGACGAAAAGCAGCGCACCGTCACGCTGACCGAGGACGGCACCGAGAAGATCGAGCGCCTGCTGGAGGATGCCGGCCTGCTTCAGGGCGCCAATCTCTATGATTTCGAAAATACGGCCGTCGTCCATCACGTCAATCAGGCGTTGCGTGCGGTCGTGATGTTCCGCCGTGACATCGATTACATCGTGAAGGACGGCAAGGTCGTCATCATCGACGAGTTCACCGGCCGCATGATGGACGGTCGCCGCTGGTCCGACGGCCTGCATCAGGCGGTGGAAGCCAAGGAAGGCGTCCAGATCGAGCCGGAAAACCAAACGCTCGCATCGATCACCTTCCAGAATTATTTCCGCATGTACCCCAAGCTGGGCGGCATGACCGGTACGGCCGCAACCGAAGCGGCCGAATTCTTCGAAATCTACAAGATGAACGTCGTCACCATCCCGACCAACCGGGCGGTGCAGCGCATCGACGAAGAAGACAGTTTTTACAAGAATCTGGACGACAAGTTCCGCGGCATCGCCAAGACCATCAAGATCCATGCGGAGCAGGGCCAGCCGGTTCTGGTCGGCACCGTGTCGATCGAAAAGTCGGAAATGCTGTCGGAATTCCTGACGCAGGAGGGCGTGCCCCACGCCGTTCTGAACGCGCGCTTCCACGACAGCGAAGCGCATATCGTCGCGCAGGCGGGCCGCAAGGGCGCGGTGACGATCGCGACCAACATGGCCGGTCGCGGCACCGACATCAAGCTGGGCGGCAACCTGGAAATGCGGGTCGAGGACGAACTGCGCGACATGGCGGAAGGCCCGGAGCGCGACGCCGCTATCGCCCGCATCGAAGCCGAGATCGAAGTCGAAAAGCAGGAAGTGCTGGCCGCCGGCGGCCTGTTCGTACTGGCGACCGAGCGGCATGAAAGCCGCCGTATCGACAATCAGTTGCGCGGCCGTTCGGGCCGTCAGGGCGACCCCGGCCTGTCGCGCTTTTACCTTAGCCTTGACGATGACCTGATGCGCATCTTCGGGCCGGACACGATGTTCGCCAAGATGATCCGGTCGAACCTGGAAGATGGCGAAGCTCTGCCGCCGTCCAAATGGCTGAGCAAGGCGATCGAGACAGCCCAGCGCAAGGTTGAGGCGCGCAACTACGATATCCGCAAGCAGGTCGTCGAATATGATGACGTGATGAACGACCAGCGCAAGGTCATCTATGAGCAGCGCAGCGACATCATGGACTCGGACACGGTCGATGACGTTGTGATCGACATGCGCCATGAGACGGTGAACGATCTGGTTGGCGCGTCCTGCCCGCCCGGCACCTATCCCGAACAGTGGGATATGGATCGGCTGAAAGCCCGCACCGCCGAAATCCTTGGTCTGGAGCCCGATTTCGACGCATGGCTGGCCGAGGATTCGGTCGATCCCGAAATGATCGAGGAGCGGCTGTCGGCACTGGCGGACGAAGCCGTCGCCGAGAAGGTGAAGGAGGTCGAGGCGTCCGACTGGCACATGATCGAAAAGTCGATCCTGCTTCAGAGCCTGGACCATCATTGGAAGGAGCATCTGTCGACGCTCGACGCGCTGCGGCAGGTCGTGCATCTGCGCGCCTATGCACAGAAGACGCCCATCAACGAATATAAGCAGGAAGCCTTCGCCCTGTTCGAGAGGATGCTGGAAAATATCCGCGAGGATGTGACTGGTTCCATCGCGCGCGTCCAGTTCCGCATGGAACAGCCGCCGCTGGAAGATTATGGCCTGCCGGTGCTGCCAGACTTCATCACCACCCATATCGACCCCTTCTCGGGGGAAGATAACAGCGCGGATATTGACGCGGGCAGCTTCGGCGGCGTCACCACCACCATTCCGCGCGCGCCCGTCGGGAACGCGCCCGCCGGTGAGTTCGCCAATCTGGACATCAGCCGCAACGCGCCTTGCCCCTGCGGTTCGGGCCAGAAATACAAGCATTGCCACGGCGCATTGGCCTGATTTCATAGTGGAGGGCCGGGCGATGCGTCCGGCCCTTTTTCTTTCTACAGCGCGTTAACCAACGCCCTTCATGTTTCCGCAACCTTCCCAATCGACTTTAGTCTAATCCCGGGGGGCAACCGGGAGAGAGGGTATGGATAGCATGACCTATCGCGCGCGCGCAGAACGCCGCCGCGAGAGTCGTTATGACGCCAAGGTGGATGCGACGCTCAACTGGGATGGGATCAGCCAGCCCGTCACCATCCGCAATATTTCCATGTATGGCGCGCTGCTGACCGGGACATGGCTGCCGGCGGTCGGCGAATGGGTGACATTGATCACCGCAGGGCTGGAAGTATGCGGCACGGTCATCTGGGACGGGCCGGATCGTTGCGGTCTGCTGTTCAGCCATCCGGTAAACCCGCTGGCGATCATTGCGGAAGCCGGCGTCCACAAGATGGACCTGCCGCCCGTCATTCTCCACGGCACCGGTCCCAGCAGCTACGCCTGAACACGCAGTTTCGGCAAAGGCTGGCGGAAGCGGTGGGATTCGAACCCACGGTGAGCGTAAACCCACGGCGGTTTTCAAGACCGCTGCCTTAAACCACTCGGCCACACTTCCGTTGCAGGGCTTCCTAGCGTGCCGGGCGATATTGCCAAGCGAAAATCGCGAGTGGCACGGTTCATCGCCTTAAGCGACCGGCAATCGCAATAAAGGATTCACCTGTCGCCCCGGCTGTGCAACAACAAGGGGATGAGGGATTCTTTGCGCTCGCCCGTCCTGTCCTTGTTGCTCGGCCTGACTGCCATTACCGGTGGCAGCGGTGCAGTGCCCCCTGCGCAGGCGCAGGATAGTGCGGATTTCCGCGCCTATCTGGAAAGCCTGCGGCCCAAGGCGCGGGCCATGGGCATTCGTGATACGACATTGGACGGTGTATTCCCCACGCTGACGATCAATCCGCGCGTCGTGCAACTGGACCAGAGCCAGCCGGGCGGCGGCGCCTATTCGCCCATTCCCAATTTTGAACCCTATCGCCGCCAGCATGTCGATGCCGCACGCATCAGCCGGGGACGGGTGGCCTATCAGGCCAATCGCGCACGGCTGGCGCGGATCGAGGCGGAAACCGGCGTGCCGGAGGAGATCATGGTCGCCATCTATGGCCATGAAACCAATTATGGCAGCTATACCGGCGATTTCGACCTGATCCGGTCGCTGGCCACGCTGGCGCATGAGGGCCGCCGCCGGACATTGTTCGAGCCGGAATTGCTGGCGACGCTCAAGATGCTGGACAATGGCGTGCCGCGCAGCCGCCTGGTCGGCAGCTGGGCCGGCGCGACCGGCTACCCGCAATTCCTGCCGTCCGTCTATCTGCGCCTCGCCAAGGATGGCGATGGCGACGGGAAGGCGGATATCTGGACCAGCGAAGCCGATGCACTCGCCTCCATCGCCAATTATTTCGTCCAGTCGGGATGGCGAAAGGGCCAGCCCTGGGGCGTGGCGGTAAGCGTACCGGCCAGTTTCAACCGTGCGTCTGTTGCCGCCAAGACGGAGCCAGCACGTTGTCCGCGCGTGTTCAACCGGCACAGCCGCTGGCTGACGATGGCGGAATGGCGCAAGCTCGGCCTCTTCCCCAATAGCGGCACCTGGCCGGCCGATGGCGTCATGGCGACGCTGCTGGAGCCCGACGGGCCGGGCAAGACCGCCTATCTGCTAACCAGCAATTATCGCGCGATCCTGGATTATAATTGTTCCAATTTCTATGCCTTGTCGGTGGGATTGCTGGCGGATGCTGTCAAACAATAAGGGGCTGTTCGTCACGGCTATGATGCTGGCGCTGGTCGGTGGCGGCGCG
>JAGVJS010000258.1 GCA_020051025.1 Sphingobium sp.
GACCGCCATGATGTCGGCGCGGAGCCGATCACCCGCGCCGCGATCCGCGCACTGCAACGCTGGCAGCCGACCGCGCAGAAGCTGGCGATGGTCCATGGCGACTTTCGCGCCGGCAATTTCCTGTACGATGATGACGGCAATCTGATCGCCGTGCTGGATTGGGAAATGGCCCATCTGGGCGATCCGCTGGAGGATCTGGGCTGGAGCCTCGCGCGCGTTTTCTGCTTTGCCAAGGACGACCGCTATTGCGGCCTCGCCAAACGCGAAGAGATCATCGCCATCTGGGAGCAGGCCAGCGGCCTCACCGCCGATCCCCGCGCGCTGCATTGGTGGGAGCTATTCAACTGCATCAAGGGGCAGGCGATCTGGAACAGCTGCGCCCATGTCTGGCAGTCCGGCCAGAACCGTGACGTGATCCAGGCCTATGCCGCCTGGTGGCTGCGCAACGCGCAGGACCGGGCCATCCTCGAACTGATGGACAAGCTATCATGAAACCGGATATCCCCGCCGTGCTTGAAGATGTCGCACGCAAGCTGCGCGAGACGATCCTGCCCGATCTCAAGGGCTTTCAGGCGAACATGGTCGGCATGACCGCCGCCATGCTGGATATGACGGCGGAAGCCTGGGACGGCGCGGCCGACCGGCTGGTGCAGGAAAATGCTGTGCTCGCCACGCTGCTGGCGCAGGGCAGCGACCTGACCGGCGACCCGGCCTTTCGCGATGCTGCCAAAGAGGACGCCGAAGACCTCAAAATATCCACGCTGGAGCGGATCAACGACCAGCGCCGCCGCGCCCTCATCGACCTGCAAGCGCGGATCGAGACGGACGAAAGCGCACAGGCGCTGAACACTGCCATCTGGGACGAACTGCGCGCCTCGACCGAGCGACGCCGGGTCGCGCTCGCCAATTTCTGACAGAATAAACGGAGAGAATAGATGCTCACAGCCGCCGACGATTTTCCGATCCACCAGACGCCCGAACCGATCTGCTATTCGGGCACGGACCGGAATTTCTACGACCGCTACTGGTTCAACGGGTTCGAGCCTGACGGGTCGCTCTTCTTCCTGATCGGCATGGGCACCTATCCGCACCTCAACGTCACCGACTGCGGCATTTCCATCCAGGTCGAGGGCAAGCAATATTGCCTGCGCGGATCGCGCATCCTGACCGACCGGATGGACATGAGCATTGGCCCGATGCGGCTGGAAGTGCCCAGGCCGCTCTGGACGCTGCGTTTCGTGGTGGAAGAGCAGGACGGCATCGCCGCCGACCTCACCATCACCGGCCGCGCCTTCCCGATCGAGGAACCGCGCTTCACCCGGCGCGTGGGCAAACGGGGCTTTCTGGATTACACCCGCCTGACCCAGAATGGCCATTGGTCCGGCTGGATCAGCATCGACGGTCGCCGCATCGACCTGTCGCCCCACGCCATGGGCACGCGCGACCGCAGCTGGGGCATCCGGCCGATCGGCCTGTCCGACCCGCAGCCCAATGTGCCCGAAGCGCCACAGGGCTATTTCTGGCAATGGACCCCGCTCAATTTCGCGAGCAAAAGCCTGTTCTTCCACATCGCCGCCGAGCCGGACGGCCATGTCTGGAACCGGCGCTCGGTCCTCTGTCCCGACGGCGCCGGGCCGGAGGCGTTTCTGGAAACGGCGGAAGGGACGCTGGACACGGTGCTGCAACCCGGCACGCTCTGGCCGGAAAGCGGCATGCTGACGGTCGACTATGGCACCGGTCCCTACACGGTCGAGTTCACGCCCTTCCACCGGATGCAGATGAAGGGGATCGGCTATTTCCACCCCGAATGGTTCCATGGCCGCTATCATGGCATGCCGTTGCGGGTGGAGCGTGAGGATTTCACCGTCGATGATCTCGATCCCACGGCGATGCAGAATTTCCATGTGCAGCGCCTGTCGCACCTGACGCTGACCAACCCGGACGGCAGCCAGGAGAAGTCGGTCGGCGTGTTCGAGCAGGCGATCCTGGGCGCCTATGCGCCGCTGGGCATCAGCAGCGGCATGGATATCAGCCGCTGGGACAAGGAATAGGGCGATGGCGCGGCTGGATAACAAGGCGTGCATCGTCACCGGCGGATCGGCGGGCATCGGCCTTGCCATCGTCCGCCGGCTGCTGGACGAAGGTGCGCATGTCCTGTTCTGCGGGCAGGATGAAGGGCGCGGGGCGGAGGCACTGGCCGCGCTCGACACGCCCAACGCCCATTTCCTGCGCGCCGATGTGAGCGAGGAGGCGGATTGCGAGGCGCTGCTGGCGCGGGCGGTCACCCTGTTCGGGCGGCTCGACATCCTCGTCAACAATGCCGCCAAGGCCGCCGTCGCGCTGATCCCCGATCATAGCACGGAGGAATGGCGGCGCAGCACGGCGGTCAATCTCGATTCCGTCTTCTTCCTGTCGCGCGGGGCCGTGAACCGGTTCCGCAAGCAGGGCGGCGGCGTCATCGTCAATGTCGCGTCGATTTCCGGCCTGGCCGGCGACGGCGCCTATCCCAGCTATTGCGCGCAAAAGGGCGCGGTCATCAACCTGACCCGCGCCATGGCCACCTATCATGCGCGGGAGAATATCCGCATCAACGCGCTGTGCCCCGGCTTTGTCGAAACGCCCGCGACCGATGCGTTCAAGGCGTTCCCGCAATTGCTGGAGGACTGGTTCAGGTCGATCCCGGCGCAGCGCCCGGCCCAGCCGGAGGAAATGGCGTCGATCGTCGCCTTCCTGGCGTCGGACGATGCCAGCTACATGCACGGCTCCATCGTCGTGGCCGATGGCGGCGTGACGGCAGCGACCGGCCAGCCCACGCAGGTGCCGATCGGATGAAGCAACAGGCGGTCCATCGTCCGCGCCGATGAATGGCCCGCCAAAGCCAATTGGACGAGAATTTACCGGAAGAGGAAGCTTCGAACATAGCAGAGCCGTCCAGAACGGCCATCAACGACAACATAGGAGGGGAATGATGAAGAACAGCATATTCCACACGTCGTGCGCGCTGCTGGCACTCGCCATCGGCACTGCACCCGCCCTTGCCCAGGAACCGCAGGAAGCACAGGCCCAGCCCAATGTCGGGCTGGAGGACATCGTCGTCACCGCCCAGCGCCAGTCGGAATCGCTGATGAAGGTGCCGGTCGCCGTGACCGCGCTGACCCCGACCGACCTCCAGCGACAGGGCGCCAATTCCACCTTCGCGCTCAGCGCCGCCGTCCCCTCGCTTCAGGTCACGTCGGCCTTCGGTGAAGCGCAGCCCAATTTCACCATGCGCGGCATTGGCGTGGGCAATGAATATGGCGCCAATCAGGTGTCGCCGGTCGGCGTCTATACCGACGACAATTATCTCTCCGCCCGCACCATGCATGGCCTGCAACTCTATGATCTGGAGCGGGTCGAAGCGGTGCGCGGGCCGCAGGGCACGCTCTATGGCCGCAACACCACCGGTGGCGCGATCAACTTCATTTCGGTCAAGCCCAACCTGCAATCGGGCACGCGCGGCTATGTCGAGGGGGGCTATGGCCGCTTCAATGAAGTGAAGGGGCAGGCCGCGATCGAAGGCACGCTGGTCGACGATGTTCTGGGCTTCCGCGCCTCGGTCAATTATGTCGAGGCGGACGGGTTTGTGAAGAATATCTTCCCCGGCCAGCCCGACGCCAACAGCCGCGACAGCCTGGCCGGCCGCCTCATCATCCGCGCCCGCCCGACCGAGCGGCTGGACATGATGCTGAAATTCACCGGGTCGAAGGGCAAGCCGACACAGGCCGCCGCCTATCACCTGACCAACGGCAATTCAGGTTATGACCGGGCGCAGGATAATCTCAGCTTCTTCGAAACGAACCAGCCGGACCTTGGCTTTAACGACGTCAAGAATGCGGGCGTTCAGTTCAATCTCAATTATGAGCTGACCGACGCCCTCTCGCTCCAGACGCTGACCGCCTATGACTGGTCGAAGCAGGAATTCACGCAAGAAGGGTCCGGCACGCCGGTCGTCGGCCATCTCCAGACCAATTATGGCGACACCTACAAGCAGTTTAATCAGGAAGTGAAACTGGCCTACAACAATGCCGGCACCAATTTGCAGGCCGGCGTCTATTATGGCTGGGACCATATCGACAATGTCGACAAATATCGGCTGGTCCAGACCCTCTATTTCTACCAGCATTATCAGCAGACGCGCAAAAGCTATGCCGCCTTTGCGCAGCTGAACCAGAAGCTGGGCGAAAATCTGGGCTTCACGCTCGGCCTGCGCTACACCAAGGACAAGAGCCGTCACTACGACTCTTATTCCTTCCTGACGCAGTTCGCCGATCCCGCGACCTCGCCATCCTTTGGCGGCTATGATTTCGATCCGGCTGACCCGGATGCGGCATCCATCACCTTCACCCATGGGTCGATCTCGCCCACCGGCGTCATTACGCCGGAAGCGAGCAAGAGCCGCTCCAGCAGCCGCCTGACCGGCAAGATCGGCGTCGACTATACATTCGACAGCGGCGCCATGGTCTATGCCAATTACAGCCGCGGCTATCGCGCCGGTTCCTTCTCCAGCCAATTCTATGCCGGCAACCCGATCGACTTCGTGCCGCCGGAAAAGGTGGAAGCCTATGAAATCGGCACCAAGGCGCGCCTGTTCGACAATCGCGCCAACCTGACCGCCGCCGCCTTCCTGACCAATTACAAGAACCAGCAGCTGAACGAAGTGATCGGTACGACGGGCTTCATCCGCTCGGCGCCCGGCTCCACGATCAAGGGCTTCGAACTGGAATTCAATACCCGCTTCATCTCCAGCCTGAAGACCAATTTCTCCTTCACCTGGCTCGATGCGACCTATGACAAGCTGACCCTGTCGGGCACGGTGCTGGACGGCAATTACCTGCCTAACGCGCCAAAGGTCACGATCAATGCCGGGGCGGACTGGACGCTGGGGCAACTGGGCAGCGGCAGCATCATCTTCTCGCCGAACCTCATCTACACCAGCAAACAATATTTCTCGCCCTTCAACGACAAGGCGGGGAACACCAATCTGCACGCAGCGGGCAATATTCGGGTCAATGCGACGCTGGGCTGGGAGAGCGAGCAACTGGCGATCCGACTGTGGACCACGAACCTCTTCAACAAGAAGATGTTCATGTACGGCCTCAACCTGCGCGACGCCTTTGGCTATGACTATATGCTGCACGCCCCGCCCCGCGCCTATGGCATCACCGCCCGCTATAATTTCTGACCGGGCATGACAGACGGGCCGCTTCCCGGAGAGGAAGCGGCCCGTTTTACACGACGCATTCCGCCGCCACCCAACAAGAACCGTTCGCTTCGAGCGAAGTCGAGAAGCGGCCAGAACCGCGCTTTCCGTTTCTCGACTTCGCTCGAAACGAACGAATGAAAAACCATCGAAAGACGTTCGCAAATGACCAGCAAGCTCAGCGGCCGCCTTACCGGCAAGCGCGCGATCGTGACCGGGGGAGCGTCGGGTATTGGCGAAGCGACCGTGCGGCGTTTTCTCGATGAGGGCGCAACCGTGCTGGCCGCCGACATTCGGGCCGACGCGCTAGCGCAACTGACGTCCTCGCTGCCCTCTGCCGCGCTGATGGTGGAGCAGGTCGACATGATGGACCTGAATGCGGTGGAGGCGATGATCGCCACCGCTGCGGACAGGCTGGGCGGGATCGACATATTGGTCAATAATGCCGGTATCGGCTCCTTCGGGTCGATCACGGACATCGGTTTCGACCATTGGCGCGAAGTGATGGCGATAGACCTCGACGCCGTCATGTGGGCGTGCCGCCACGCCCTGCCGCATCTGGCGCAGGTGCACGGCTGCATCATCAATGTCGCGTCGGTATCGGGATCGGGCGGCGATTATGGCTTTGCCGCCTATAATGCGGCCAAGGCGGCGGTCATCAACCTCAGCCGCGCGATGGCGCTGGATCATGCGCCCCAAGTCCGGGTCAACAGCGTCAGCCCCGGCCTGACCCGCACGCCGCTGGCGACCGGGCTGACCGGCAAT
>JAGVJS010000055.1 GCA_020051025.1 Sphingobium sp.
GATGCCGATCTGCGCGTTCGGCTGGGCGCTGCCAACCGCGCGCGCGCGGCGCGGGACTATGCGGAAGCGGACATGGTAAATGCTTATGCACGCCTGTACGGCGAGGCTCTGGCCAGCCCCATGATTTTGCGCTAGGGCGCGCGAAATTCGTCATAGACAGCCAAAGCTGCTATAGGGTTGCTTTTTACCCGGTCGAGGGGGTCGGGTGCATGTGCAGGAGATGTCGTTGTTCAAGGGGTTGAAGCCTATCGTCTATGGTGGCCGTGAAGTCTGGCCGATAGTCGAAGGTGGCAAGGGCGTTGCCGTGTCCAACCATAGCAGCTCCGGTGCATGGGCGGCGGCCGGCGGTATCGGCACGGTTTCGGCGGTCAATGCCGACAGTTATGACAGCTTCGGCAATGTCATCCCCCAGCTTTATCACGGCCGCACCCGCCGCGACCGGCATGAAGAACTGATCGCCTATGCCATCGACGGCGCCGTCGAGCAGGTGAAGCGCGCGTTCGAGATTGCCGGCGGCAAGGGCGCGATCAACATCAACGTCTTATGGGAAATGGGCGGTGCGCAGCGCGTGCTGCACGGCGTGCTGGAAAAGACGCGCGGCATGGTGGCAGGCGTCACCTGCGGTGCGGGCATGCCCTATAAGCTGAGCGAAATCGCCGCGTCCTACAATGTCAGCTATCTGCCGATCGTTTCTTCCGGCCGCGCCTTCCGCGCGCTGTGGAAGCGTGCTTACAGCAAGGCGTCGGAATGGCTGGCGGCAGTGGTGTATGAAGATCCCTGGCTGGCTGGCGGCCATAACGGCCTGTCCAACGCCGAAGATCCGCGCGCGCCGCAGGATCCCTATCCCCGCGTTCGCGACCTGCGCGCGACCATGCGCGAAGGCGGCATTTCGGACGACGTGCCGATCGTGATGGCAGGCGGAGTCTGGGCGCTCAAGGACTGGAACGACTGGATCGACAACCCGGAACTGGGATCGATCATGTTCCAGTTCGGCACCCGCCCGCTGCTGACGCAGGAAAGCCCGATCCCGCAGGATTGGAAGGATCGGCTGATGCAGCTGGAACCGGGCGATGTGCTGCTGCACAAATTCTCGCCCACCGGCTTCTACAGCTCGGCGATCCGCAATCCCTTCCTGCGCTCGCTCGAAGCGCGGTCGGACCGGCAGATCCCGTTCAGCACGGAGCAGGCGGGCGACCATACCCACCAGCTCGACGTGGGCGTGAAGGGCAAGAATTTCTGGGTGACGCTGGGCGACCTTCAGCGTGCGCGCGAATGGTTCGGCGCGGGCTTCACTTCTGCGCTCAAGACGCCGGACAACACGCTCGTCTTCGTCACCGAAGAAGAGAAAGCGGAAATCCGCAAGGACCAGACCGACTGCATGGGATGCCTGTCGCAGTGCAGCTTCTCCAGCTGGATGGACAGCGAAACCAATTCGACCGGTCGCCTGGCTGATCCGCGCAGCTTCTGCATTCAGAAGTCGCTCCAGGAATCGGTGCATGGCGGTGATCTGGACAAGAACCTGCTGTTCGCCGGCCATGCCGCCTATCGGTTCAAGCAGGATCCCTTCTATTCGAACGGGTTCGTGCCGACCGTGAAGCAGCTGGTCGATCGCATCCTGACCGGCGACTGAGGATGGCGGATCTTCCGGGACAGGCGGTGCTGCATTATGGCGCCGCCGATTTCGACATTGTGCGGCCGGGGCAGTTCGTGCTTTGCGCCGTGTCGGGCGCACGTATCGATCTCCATGACCTTAAATATTGGAGCGCGGAGTTCCAGGAGGCCTATCGCGGTCCGCAGGAGGCGACTCGGTCTTTCCTCCAGCATCGCGGTCCCGATTTTCGATAAAATAACAGCCGTTATCATTCGCAATAAGCAGTAATTGGCGGGGTAAGCGTGCGGAATGATCGTTCAAGGGGCGGTGAATGTCGATTCACCGCCAATTTGACCCAGTCCGACGTCACTTTCCTATTCCGGCACGGTAAAAACTGATGTAATCTTTCCTCAGAGGCGACGCAGATCGCCCCATGTGGAAGGATGTTCTCTGATGTCTCGTATCGACGTCTTTGGTGATCGTATTTGCATCGTGTCGAGTCTGCTGATCGTGGGCTGGTTCCTCTACAGCACGATTTTCTGATCCTGCTGCGGCTTATGGTCGCCTGACGCGAGCGTCATTCGTGCGCGTGCATGATGACGATCGAGCGTCGTTAGCCATCAACTCATCATAGGAGAGGCTGATGTTCAGCCATGTCATGGTCGGCGCCAACGATATGGAGGCGTCCAAGGCCTTTTATGACGCGACCTTCGCCGCGATCGGCGTCAAGCCCGGCTTCTATGATGACAAGGGGCGGGCCATCTATCTGCATGACGGCGCTCTCTTCATGGTGACGACGCCGATTGATGGGGCGCCGGCCTGTCACGCCAATGGCGGCACTATCGGCCTCAAAATGACATCGCCGGGGCAGGCCGACGACTGGCACGCTGCGGGCGTAGCAGCGGGCGGCGCTGCCTGCGAAGATCCACCGGGTGTGCGGGAAGGGGCCTTCGGCAAGCTCTATCTTGCCTATCTGCGCGATCCTGCCGGCAACAAGCTGTGCGGGCTGCACCGGATCGCTTGATCCGCGTTTGACCAAGCCGGACTGGACTCTGCCCAAGCAAAGCTATGTCGACTTTTCCAACGGCATGGGTAGATGTCGTCGCGGGCATTTTGCTCCGCGGCTTTTGATGGATGTCAGCTTGCTCCGCGTCACCAACGGCTAAAGCGCACGGTGCCGAAGCGACCACGCCAGGTTTCGTGTTCCCTTTCATGGAGAAGACGATGACCCGCACGACTCATTCGCGCCGCCGCCGATCCGATGCGGCTTTCCCTGCGCAACCTATCTCTCTGCCCCATAGCAGTTGGACCCGCGTGGAGCGCAAGCCGGCGGCCGGCAAGACGATCGCGCCGGCTGATTTCTGGGCGCGGCTGGGGCTTTAAGTTCCCAGCCCGTTGACCGGGACGGCCGCGACCCCTTCCGCTTCGAAACTGGCGATGGGATAGGCGCAATAGTCGGCGGCATAATAAGCGCTGGGGCGATGATTGCCCGATGCGCCCAGGCCGCCGAAGGGCATGTTGCCTGCTGCGCCGGTGGTCGGCCGGTTGCGGTTGACCACCCCGGCGCGGCTTTCCTCTACTACGCGCTGCCATAGCGCTTCATCCTGCGCGATCAGCCCGGCGGACAGGCCGAAGCTGGTGGCGTTGGCGGCGGCAAGGGCGGCATCGAAGTCGGGCACGCGGATCACCGTCAACACCGGGGCGAAAATCTCCGCATCGGGCGCGGTCACGCCGGTCATGTCGAGCAGGGCGGGGGTGACGAAGGCCGCGCTGCGGTTGGCGACGCCATCGAAGGGGCGGAAGATGCGGGCGCCGCGTGCGATCAGATCGCTGACGGCGCGGTGAGCGGCGGCGGCGGCCTGATCCGATACAAGCGGTCCCATGAAAGCTT
>JAGVJS010000163.1 GCA_020051025.1 Sphingobium sp.
CGTGGTGCGGGCGGTGCCGGGCAGGATGATGGCGGCGTCATTGGCGGCGGGCAGGCGCGTGGCGGCGAGGGCCAGAAGGCCCGTCAATCCACCAGCGATGAGGAGGTTGCGCTTCACCCGATGCCCTGCTTCATTTGCTCCTGCCTAGGCGGAAAATGCATCCGGTTCCAGCAGCGAAGGGCGCTGGCCTTGGGGTTTTGTTTGCCGCATTCTGATGTCGGCTGTGCCGGCCGACTTCAGAACGCTCAGCCTTCGCGATGATAGGGGTGATTGGCCATGATCGAGCAGGCGCGCCACAGCTGTTCGGCCAGCATCGCGCGAGCCATCATGTGCGGCCAGGTCATCGCGCCAAAGGCAATCAGCAGGTCGGCATTGGCGCGGTCGGCATCATCGAAGCCGTCCGCTGCGCCGATCAGGAAGCGACATTCGCGGGTGCCCGCGTCGCGCCAACCCTCGATCCGGCGGGCAAAGTCCATCGAACCGAGTTGCTTGCCCTTTTCGTCCAGCATGACCGTGACGGTGCCGGGACCGACGGGAGGCAGCTTGCCACCCCGGTCGGGCATTTCGGTGATCTTGTGCGGCATGGTCAGCCGCTTGACATAGCGATCGACCAGATCGGCTTCGGGTGAGCGCCCGATCTTGCCGCGCGCGATGATGTGCAGGAGCATGGCGACACCCAAAGCCCGTTCGCCCTGAACGAAGTCGAAGGGCGATGCTGAGCGGAGCGAAGCCACTTCGACTTCGCTCAGTGGCGGGCTTCGACTTCGCTCAGCCCGAACGGACATTCATAGAATCAGGCGTTGCCCGCGACCGGTGCGTCGACGAAGCCCCACATCCGTTCCAGATTGTAGAAGCTGCGCACTTCCGGCTTGAACAGGTGGACGATCACGTCGCCTGCGTCGATCAGCACCCAGTCGGCGACCGGAAGCCCTTCGACCCGCGCGGAGCGGCCCGTTTCCTTCTTGATCTTTTCGGCGAGATGCTGGGCCATGGCCGCGACCTGACGCGACGAACGGCCGCTCGCGATCACCATATGATCGGCGATGCTGCTCTTGCCTTCCAAAGGAATCGAGATGGTTTCCTGCGCCTGGTCGTCGTCGAGCGACTGCATGACGAGGGCATGGAGAGCGGCCACGGAATCGGCACCGAAGGCCGGGTCGTTGGCAGGGGCGAGGTTAGACAATGAAACTCCAATCTAGATGACGTACCGACGCGTGAGCGGATCGCGCGCACACGTTGCTTCATATTCGCGATGCCAGAGGGGGTCCGCCTGCCGCAGCAGGGTCGCCGATCTTGGATCAGGGCGAAAGCGCAATAGCACGAGCGCCGGTGGTCTCCAATTCGTCCAGTCTGCACTCTGGCGCGCGGACCGGACGAAGCGCCGCAGCCAGCTCATGGCCACAGAGCCACGGGCACCCCTATCATAACCCGGACGGGCAATAACGGCAATGGGCATTTGCCGGGCGATGCCGCGCCAGTCCCGCCACTGGCTGAACTGGCCCAGATTGTCGGCGCCCATCAGCCAGATGAAACGGTTGCGCGGGTAGCGGCGGGTCAGTGCGCGCAGCGTGTCGACGGTATAGCGGGTGCGCAGGTGACGTTCGATGGCGGTGGCGCGAATCGGTGTGCGGCGGGCGACTTTCCGTGCATGGGCGAGGCGCGCGGGCAGCGGGGCCATGCCCTTTGCCGGTTTCAGGGGATTGCCGGGAGAGACGAGCCACCAGACTTCGTCCAGGCCGAGCGCCTTCATAGCGAAGAGCGAGATGGCGCGATGCCCGCCATGGGCCGGGTTGAAGGAGCCGCCTAGCAGGCCGATCTTTTTCATGGGGCTGCCATGCCAGCGCGGGCGCAGGGCGGCAATGGGGTGCGGCGAAAAGCGTGCCGGTCAGTGATTCGAGGCGCTTTTCCATTGGCGCTGGTAAGGAATCCGGTCGAGCTTTGCCATCAGGTCGGCAAAAGGGCCGTCATAGGAAATTGTGGTCCTGCCCGGAGGCGCAATCTTCTCTGCCTTGTCTTTGGGCCGCCGCAGCGGGCGGCGGAATAATATGGCCTTCCACATGATACTCTCCGACCCGCGACATGTTTATCTGTGCCGCTTCTGGTAAAGATACGCGAGGCGGGGAGGCTTGTTCCTGCTTTATTTACTCCGCCGCTGGCAGCGCCTTGGCTTCGTCAGCCTGCGCGTCGCGTGCGATGACGTCGAGCGGCTCCATCGCCTCAATCTCCTTGCCACCGGTTTCGATGTCGAGGTCGCGGAACTTGCGGCCGGTGGACAGGACGCGACTTTCGAAGCTGCCGATGAAGCTGTTGTAATTGGAAACGGCGCTGTTGAGACCGGAGCCGAGGCGCTTGAGATGAGTCGCGGCGACGGACAGCCGTTCATACAGTTCCTTGCCGAGCTGGCCGACCTGCTGCGCCTGTTCCTGCATCTTGGCCTGACGCCAGTGTCCGGCCAGCGTGCGGGCGAGGGGCAGGAAGGTGGCGGGGCCGCAGATGATGACGCGATTCTTGGCGGCGCGTTCCCACAGGTCCATGTCCGCCTCCAGCGCGGCGGTGACAAAATTGTCGCCCGGCACATACATGATGACGAAGTCGGGCGCCTTGGCGAACTGTTCCCAATAGGCCTTGCGCCCCAGCGCGTCGGCATGGGTGCGCACAGCGCGGGCATGGTCGGACAGATAGCGTTCGCGCGCGGCCTGATCGACCTGATCGACGGCATTCAGATAGGCCTCCAGCGAGCATTTGACGTCGACCACCAACTGCTGGTCCCCGGGGAGGCGGATGATGAAGTCGGGGCGCAGCCGGCCGTCTTCGACGGTGACGGACACTTCCTCCTGAAAGTCCACGAAGGGAGAGAGGCCAGCGGTCTCGATCAGATTCTTGAACTGCTGTTCGCCCCAACGGCCGCGGGTCTTGGGCGCGGCGCGCAGCGCGTTGACCAGCTTGGCCGTTTCTTCACGCACCTGTCCCTGGCCGGCCTGCACCTGGGTGATCGCCTCGCGCAGTTCGGCATAGCTGCCGACCCGGTCCTTTTCGACGCGGGCGAGGCCTTCCTCATAGCGCTTCAGGGTGGTTTCGACCGGATTGAGCAGCGTCTTCAATTGCGCTTCGCTCTTTTCATTTGCCTGGGCGAAGCGCTGATCGGCGCGCGTGAGAAACTGGGTTTGGGCCTGATCCAGCAGCTTACCGCCGATTTCGCTGAACTGAGCGGAGAGCTGCTCCTTGGCATCCCTGAGTGCGGCAATCTGCTGCTCGAATGCCTGGGTGCGGGCCTGCGTGTCGGATTTGAGTGCGACAAGTTCGCGCAGCGCGGCTTCGCGTTCGGCCTGAATAGCCTCGATCCGTTGGGTCGCGGCGGCTTGCAGGGCGTCGAATTTCTGGGCGGCGGCGGTCTGCGCCGAGTCCAGTCGCTGGTCGGAGGCCTGGAGCGCCGATTCGACGCGCGCGATCTGGACAGCAGCCTGGGTCACCCGCTCCTGTTCGACCGCCAGTTCGGCGATGGCGCCGTTGCGCTGACTGGTGGCGAGGTCCAGCTTGCCGGCGAGATCGGCCTTTTCGGCGGTCAGGGGTATGAGTGCCTTGCCCCGGAGCAGCCATCCGACGGCCAGGCCGATCAGCAGGGCGATGACGATCAAAAGGGCGGCCAGGCTGTCCATTGCATATCCTTGTCTGGAACGAAACAGGAACTTAGCTGGCGCAGGCAAAGGCTGCAAGGGACATGGTGCGGGAAGAGGCCGCTTTAGCCAAGCGCCTTGCGAAAGAGGGCGAGCCGCTCGATCGCCTGATCCAGCGTCGCGTCCGTCTTGGCAAAACAGAGGCGGACGAGGTACGTGGCAGGGGCGGCGGGATAGAAGGCGGAGAGAGGGATGGCCGCGACGCCGGCTTCGTCGATGATCCGATCGCAAAAGGACATATCGTCCAGCGCGATGCCGGACGCGCGCAGATCGATCGAGAGGAACCAGGTGGCGGCGCTCGGCAGAACGGCATAGCCCGCCTTTGCCAGTCCGGCAGCAAGCCGGTCGCGCGACGCCTGATAGGTGGCGCGCTGCTCCGCCAGCCAGTCGTCGGGCCAGCCAAGCCCCGCCGCCACCGCCCATTGCAGATTGGGCGGGGTGGTGAAGGTGAGGAATTGATGCGCGCGGGCGAGCAGGGTGGCGAGCGCGGGTGCGGCGCACATCCAGCCGACCTTCCAGCCGGTGACGGAGAAAATCTTGCCCGCCGATCCGATCTTGACGGTGCGGTTGCGCATGCCCGGCAGGCCGATCAACGGGCGATGGGGGTGGCCGTCATAGACGGTTTCCTCCCACACTTCGTCGCAGATGGCGATCAGATCATGGGCGACGCAGAGGTCGGCGAGCAGCGCCAGTTCCTCGTCGCGCAGGACGATGCCGGTCGGATTGACCGGATTATTGATGAGCAGGATGCGGGTGCGCGGCGTGATGGCCGCCTCCAGCGCCTGGCGAGTGAGGCGCCAGTCGGGCGGGGTGAGAGTGACGACTTTCGGGATGCCGCCGGCGCGCTCGACCAGCGGGATATAGGCGTCGTAGAGCGGGGCGAGCATCAGCACTTCGTCGCCGGGGCGCACCAGAGCGAGCAGGGTGGCGCACAGCGCTTCGGTCGCGCCGGAGGTGATGATGACCTCCGGCGGGCTAAGGTCGAGTTGCTGATGGCGGGCATAATGATCGGCCACGGCGGTGCGCAGTTCGACCAGACCCGGCATGGGCGGATATTGGCTCGATCGGGTGAGTAGCGCGTCGGCGGCGGCTTGCAACACGTCGCGCGGGCCGGGGCCTTCGGGGAAGCCTTGCCCCAGATTGATTGCACCTGTGTCCCGCGCGCGGGCGGACATTTTTTCGAAAATGGTTGTCGGCATGGCCCGATAGACGGGATGGCCGAGGGGAAGGGCGTCGGTCATGCGACCGGGTGTTCCCGATGGATAGAAAAGGGTCAAGCGATGATCCCTCATCATAGAGTATGATGGCGGGAGCAATGTCGGGACAAGGGCGTTGGTCCCCTATGGAGAGGTTTTCGATGATCGGCCAACTGTTCCTGAAGCACCCGCGCGCGGTGGGCGAAAGCTATCCCCAGCATATGGGCGTGGCTATGCGGTTCGGTTTCCTGATGGTGCGATCGGGGGTGGCCTGCATGATCCATGGCATCGTGCCGGCGCTGTTCACCCGGACCGGCAGCAACATGGTCAAGCGCCTCTATGGCGAAATGCGCGAGCGGCAGCCGGATCTGGCAGAGCGGACGCCAGCCTATCTCAGCCCGCAATGGCGACCGGAATATGAGATTTGAGAGATAAGA
Source organism: Sphingobium sp. (assembly GCA_020051025.1). Lineage (GTDB taxonomy): Bacteria > Pseudomonadota > Alphaproteobacteria > Sphingomonadales > Sphingomonadaceae > Sphingobium. Next base: position 5,308 of record JAGVJS010000163.1, read on the forward strand.
AAAAAGCCGCCCGGCGGGGCGACTTTTCTGATGGGAGGCTGCGCGCGACTAAAGCCGGCGATGTCCTCCCGGACGATCATTGATTCTGATACCCACGGCCGCTTACGCGGCCGGCTTTACTCCCACTCGATCGTGCCGGGCGGCTTCGAGGTATAGTCGTATACTACGCGGTTGATGCCCTTGACCTCGTTGATGATGCGGGTCGCGACGCGGCTAAGGAAGGCGGCGTCGAAGGGGTAGATGTCGGCGGTCATGCCGTCGGTGGAGGTGACGGCGCGGACGGCGCAGACGCTGTCATAGGTACGGTGGTCGCCCATCACGCCCACGGTGCGGACCGGCAGCAGCACGGCGAAGGCCTGCCAGATCGCATCATACAGCCCTGCGTTGCGGATTTCCTCCAGATAGATGAAGTCCGCCTTGCGCAGTATGTCGCAGCGTTCCTTGGTCACTTCGCCGGGGATGCGGATGGCAAGGCCGGGTCCGGGGAAGGGGTGGCGGCCGACGAAAATGTCGGGCAGGCCCAGTTCCTTGCCCAGCACGCGCACTTCGTCCTTGAACAGTTCGCGTAAGGGCTCGACCAGCTTCATGTTCATGCGTTCGGGCAGGCCGCCGACATTATGGTGCGACTTGATCGTGACCGAAGGCCCGCCGGTGAAGCTGACCGATTCAATCACGTCGGGATAGAGGGTGCCCTGCGCCAGGAAGTCGGCGCCGCCGATCTTTGCGGCTTCCTCCTCGAACACGGCGATGAATTCGCCGCCGATGAATTTGCGCTTCTTTTCGGGGTCAGTGAGGCCGGCGAGGCCGCCCAGGAAGCGCTCTTCGGCGTTCACATGGACCAGTTTGATGCCATAATGTTCGCGGAACAGGCTCACCACCTGTTCGGCTTCGCCCAGACGCATCAGGCCATGATCGACGAACACGCAGGTCAGCTGGTCGCCGATCGCTTCGTGGATGAGCACGGCGGCCACGGCGGAATCGACGCCGCCCGACAGGCCGCAGATGACGCGGCCTTCGCCGACCTGCTCGCGGATTTCGGCGATCTTGGTGGCGCGGAATTCGGCCATGGTCCAGTCGTCGGCAAGGCCGCAGACATGGCGCACGAAATTGGCGAGCAGCTTTGCGCCGTCGGGTGTGTGGACGACCTCGGGATGGAATTGGGTGGCGTAGAAGCGCTTTTCCTCGTTCGCGGTGACGGCATAGGGCGCGCCCTCGCTGGTCGCGACGACCTCGAAACCGGGTGCCAGCTGCGTCACCTTGTCGCCATGGCTCATCCAGACCTGATGGCTTTCACCGGTGGTCCACAGGCCATCGAACAGGGCGCAACCCTTTTTCACTTCGATGAAGGCGCGGCCGAATTCGCCGCTTTCGCCGCCTTCGACATTGCCACCCAGCTGCTGCATCATCGTCTGCTGGCCATAGCAGATGCCAAGGATGGGGATGCCCGCGTCGAAGAAATGCTGTGGCGCCCGCGGGCTGTCTTCCCACATGACCGAGGAGGGGCCGCCCGACAGAATGATGCCTTTGGGCTTCATCCGTTCGAACGCTTCGGCGGCGGCGTTGAAAGGGGCGATCTCGGAATAGACGCCGGCTTCGCGGACGCGGCGGGCGATGAGCTGGGTCACCTGACTGCCGAAATCCACGATGAGGATGGAATCCTGAAGGGGCAGCGTCATCGAATCGCCTTTATATCGAGCGTGGGAAGGGATTCGCGCCCGGTTAGTCGTCCGGCCCCGATATGTCCAGTTATGCGTTGAATTGCCGGCCAGCGCGCCAGCCGATCAGCGCCGCGCCGGCGAGAATGGTCGCCGCGATCAGAAAGCCGCTGCCGATGAAGGGAATGGTGGGGTTCGACCCGACCGATAGCGAATAGATGGCGCCGAAGAAAAGCGGGGAAATGACGCCGGCAATGGCACCGACGCTGTTGTTCGCACCCTGTAACTGGCCCTGTTCGGATTCGGAGACATGGCGCGTCATCAGCGACTGGATGGTCGGCATGGCCAGACCCCAGAGCGCATTGGGGAAGATGGCAGCGATGAAGAACATGTCGCTGGGGGCCAGGCCCATGGCGGCGAGTCCGATCGCGCCGAAGCCAAGCCCCACGACCATGGTGGTGCGATCGCCCAGCCGTTTGACCACCGGCCCGACCAGCAGCCCCTGCACGCCCATGTCGAGCAGGCCGACCAGCGCGAGCAAGGTGCCGACCTGCCACGCCCCCCAGCCATAGCGGTCGCCGGCATAGAGGACGAAAATGGCCGAGAAGATATGGTGGGCGAAATAGAGGAGGAAATTGCCGACCGCGAGGCTGGAGAGTTCGGGATGGGATTGCAGCAGCTTGAGCGCCCCGAACGGATTGGCCCGGCGCCAGCTGAAGGTCATGCGCTTTTCGGGGGGCAGCGATTCGGGCAGGACGAACAGGCCGTAGAGGAAGGCGAGGCCGGAGAGGATGGCGGCGGCCCAGAAGGGCGCGCGGTGCGAGATTTCGCCCAGCACCCCGCCCAGCAACG
>JAGVJS010000091.1 GCA_020051025.1 Sphingobium sp.
ATGGGCGAGCAGGTTGGTCTCGATCGACTGCGGTGCCGCCGCCGCATCGCACAGCGCCTGCAAAGCCGCCTGGCACGCATCCTCGTCACGCTCCGCCTTCACGCGGTTGATGCGCGCAATCTGCGCGTCGCGCACCTTGGCATTGTCGACCTCCAGCGTTTCCAGCAGGTCTTCATTGGCAAGCCGATATTTGTTCACGCCCACGATCACATCGTCGCCGCGGTCGACCCGCGCCTGACGCGCCGCAGCAGCGGTTTCGATCATCGCCTTGGGCCAGCCCGCGCCCACGGCCTTCGCCATGCCGCCTTCGGCTTCCACGCGGTCGATAATCTCTTGCGCCGCGTCGACCAGTTGCTGGGTCAGGCTTTCGATATAATAGCTGCCACCCAGCGGATCGACGACATTGCACATGCCCGTCTCTTCCTGGATGACGATCTGGGTATTGCGCGCAATGCGGGCGGAAAAGTCGGTCGGCAGCGCGATCGCCTCGTCCAGCGCGTTGGTGTGGAGCGACTGGGTGCCGCCCAGCATCGCCGCCATCGCCTCGATCGTGGTGCGCATGACGTTGTTGTACGGGTCTTGCTCGGTCAGCGACACGCCGCTGGTCTGGCAGTGCGTGCGCAGCATCTTGGAGCGCTCATCCTGCGCGCCCAGCTTGGTCATGACCCGGTGCCACAGCACGCGAGCCGCGCGCAGCTTGGCGATCTCCATGAAGAAATTCATGCCGATCGCGAAGAAGAAGCTCAAACGCCCGGCAAACTTGTCGATGTCGAGGCCACTCGCCACGCCATAGCGGACATATTCCGCGCCGTCGGCGATGGTGAAGGCCAGTTCCTGCACCTGCGTGGCGCCGGCTTCCTGCATATGATAGCCGGAAATGGAGATGCTGTTGAACTTGGGCATCTCGCGGCTGGTGTAGCCGAAAATGTCGCTGATGATCCGCATCGACGGTTCGGGCGGGTAGATATAGGTGTTGCGGACCATGAATTCCTTCAGAATGTCGTTCTGAATGGTCCCGTCGAGCAGTTTGCGCTCGACCCCCTGCTCCTCGCCCGCGACGATGAAGAAGGCCAGGATCGGGATCACCGCGCCATTCATGGTCATCGACACGCTCATCTGGTCGAGCGGGATGCCGTCGAACAGGATCTTCATATCCTCGATCGTGTCGATCGCCACGCCCGCCTTGCCCACGTCGCCGGTGACGCGCGGATGGTCGCTGTCATAGCCGCGATGGGTGGCCAGATCGAAGGCGACGGAAAGCCCCTTCTGCCCCGCGGCGAGGTTGCGGCGATAGAAGGCGTTGGATTCCTCGGCGGTAGAGAAGCCCGCATATTGGCGGATGGTCCAGGGTCGGCCCGCATACATGGAGGCGCGCACGCCCCGCGTGAAGGGTGCGAAGCCCGGCAGGCCGGGATCGACGGTGACGTCATCGGCGGTGTAGAGCGGCTTCACCGTGATACCTTCCGGGGTATCCCAGTTCAGATCCTTGCCCTTCACTTCCTTGGCGGCAGCGGTGGCCCACTGATCCAGTGTCGGCTTCTCGGTCATCCTAGTCCATCCCTTTCCTCGCCCCCTTGAGGGAGAGGATACGCAGGCTTGGCGGCTTGTCCGCCTAGCCGAAGTTGGAGAGGGGGGCGGCATCCCGCAAATCAGCCCCTCTCCGCTGCGACTAAGGGCAGCTGCGCAGCCCTTAGTCTCGCTGCCTCTCCCCTGAAGGGGTGAGGCGATTAATGGCCGTCTTTCGGCGTCTCCATGATCTCGGTCAGTACCCCGTTCATATCCTTGGGGTGGACGAAGAAGATCGGCGTACCATGCGCACCGATGCGCGGCTCGCCCAGAACCTTCTTGCCCAGCCCCTCGAACCAGGCCTTGGCTTCCATGATGTCTGGCACTTCATAGCATATATGATGCTGCCCCCCGGCCGGGTTCTTCGCGATGAAGCCGTGGATCGGGCTGTTCTCGCCCAGCGGCTCGATCAGTTCGATTTGCGTGCCACTGGTGCCATTTTCGCCCGGTGTATCGACGAAGCACACCTTAACCCCCTGCGCCGGCAGGTCGAACGGTTCATGCGCAATCGTCGCACCCATGACATCGCGATAATAGGCAAGGCTCGCCTCCAGCGAAGGCGTCGCGATACCGATATGATTGAGGCGGCCCAGTTTCATCAGATCAATCCCATCTTCGTCATTCCCGCTTTTCCGGGGATGACGCTATTTAGAGCGGAATATTATCGTGCTTCTTCCAAGGGTTCTCCAGCGCCTTGTTCTTCAACTTGCGCAGCCCCAGCGCAATCCGCTTCCGCGTGGAATGCGGCTGGATCACCTCGTCGATAAAGCCCTTGCTCGCCGCCACGAAGGGGTTGGCGAAGCGCGCTTCATATTCCGCCGTGCGTTCCGCAATCTCTTCGGGCGTCTTGCCGCGGAAGATGATCTCCACCGCGCCCTTCGCCCCCATCACCGCAATCTCGGCGGTCGGCCAGGCATAGTTCAAATCGCCGCGCAGATGCTTTGAACTCATCACGTCATAGGCGCCGCCATAGGCCTTGCGCGTGATGACGGTGATCTTCGGCACGGTCGCCTCGGCATAGGCGAAGAGCAGCTTGGCGCCATGCTTGATGATGCCGCTATGTTCCTGCGCGGTGCCCGGCAGGAAGCCCGGCACGTCGACGAAGGTCACGATCTGTATCTCGAACGCATCGCAGAAGCGCACGAACCGCCCGGCCTTCTTGGACGAGTTGATGTCCAGCACGCCCGCCAGCACCATCGGCTGGTTGGCGATGATGCCCACCGTCCTGCCCTCGATCCGGCCGAAACCGCAGAGGATATTACCCGCATGCGCCGGCTGCACCTCGAAGAAATCGCCCTCATCCACCACCTTGCGGATCAGTTCATGCATGTCATAGGGCTGGTTGGCATTCGCCGGGATCAGCGTGTCCAGGCTTCCTTCAAGACGATCCCACGGGTCAGCGCTCGGACGCTCCGGCACAGGCTCCTTGTTCGACGCGGGCAGGAAGTCCACGAAGTCGCGTACCGCCAGCAGCGCATCGATATCATTGTCGAACGCCACGTCCGCCACGCCCGACTTGGTTGTGTGGGTGACGGCGCCGCCCAGTTCCTCCTGCGTGACCACCTCGTTCGTCACCGTCTTGACCACGTCCGGCCCGGTCACAAACATGAAGCTGCTGTCCTTCACCATGAAAATGAAGTCGGTCATCGCCGGCGAGTAGACCGCGCCGCCCGCGCACGGCCCCATGATGACGCTGATCTGCGGCACCACGCCGCTGGCCAGCACGTTGCGCTGGAAAATCTCTGCATAGCCGCCCAGCGACGCGACGCCTTCCTGAATGCGCGCGCCGCCGCTGTCATTGAGGCCGATCACCGGCGCGCCGACCTTCAGCGCCATGTCCATGATCTTGCAGATCTTCATTGCATGCCGTTCCGACACCGCGCCGCCATAGACGGTGAAGTCCTGACTGAACACGAACACCAGCCGGCCGTTGATCGTGCCCGATCCGGTGACGACGCCGTCGCCGGGAATATGCTGCTCATTCATGCCGAAATCGGTGCAATTATGCTCGACATACATGTCCAGCTCTTCGAAGCTGTCCTCGTCCAGCAGCACGTCCAGCCGCTCGCGCGCGGTCAGCTTGCCCTTGCTATGCTGCGCATCGATGCGCCGCTGGCCGCCGCCCAGACGTGCGGCCTCCCGCTTGGCTTCCAGCTGTTCGATAATGGCGAGCTTCGACATTCCTGCATCTCTCCCATGTGCGGCAGCGGCCGCCTTGCCTTTTCCCTACCCAGCCCTTGCCGCAGTTCGCAAATGTAAATTTGCTAATTTGCAAATCGCTACTTCGCAATTAAGGTCCGCCTTTGCGCGACCATCATATGCTTAGCGAAGCGATGAGAGGCGCAAGGGAAGGCAGGAAACATGGCACGCGGCAACCGCATCTTCGCAGGTCCTCGCCTGCGTCAGCTTCGTCTGGACCATCGGATGGACCAGGCGACGATGGCGCAGGCACTGGGCATATCCGTATCCTATCTTTCGCAGATGGAAAATGACGATCGTCCCCTGACCGCCAAGGTCAAGGCCGCGCTCGCCAGCGCCTTCCCCACCGACTGGGCCAGTTTCGACAGCCGGGAAGAGGAGCAGCTATTGGGCGCCTTTACCTATGCGCTCGCCCATCCCGAACTGCCCGGCACCCATATGGAGCCGGAACGCATCGAAAAGCTGCACCTGCAATTTCCCGAATTCGCGGCCCGCTATGTCGATCTTTATAACGCCCATATGCGCGCGAACGAACGCATCAACATGATAGAGGAGGCGATCGCCAACGATCATGAGGTGCAAGCGCGCCTGCCGTGGGAGGCCGCGCGCGACTGGTTTCATGAAAGCGGCAACTATGTCCACAGCCTCGACTGCCTGGCGGAGGAGATGGCCGAAAGCTTCACCCAGGGCCAGGTGCTGGACGAAGGCATGCTGGTGGAGGCGCTGGCGCGCCGCCATGGCATCGAAACGCTGATCGCCGACACACCGGACAGCGCTTTGCGCGCCTATCGGGCCGCCGACCGGCAACTCTTCATCAACGCTGCCCTGCCGACCGAAAGCCGCAAATTCATGCTCGCCCATCAGTTGATGATGCTGGAGGGACAGGCGGTGATCGCCGACGTGGTGAAGAAGGCCGCCCTGCCCGTCCCCGGCGCGGATCGGCTGCTGGCGATCGGCCTTGGCAACTATGCCGCCGGCGCACTGCTCCTCCCCTATGCCGCCTTCCGCGAAGCCGCCCGCACCATGCGCCACGATATTGACCGGATTGCGCGCACCTTCGGCGTCAGCTTCGAACAGGCCTGCCACCGCCTCTCCACGCTCCAGCGCCCCGGCCTGCGCGGCATCCCCTTCTTCTTCTGCCGGGTCGACATGGCCGGCAACATCACCAAGCGGCACAGCGCCACCCGCCTGCAATTTGCCCGCTTCGGCGGTGCCTGCCCGCTATGGAACGTGCATGAAGCGGTCGCCGTACCCGACCGCATCAACGTCCAACTCGGCGAAACGCCCGACGGCGTCCGCTATGTCTCCATGGCCAAGGGGCTGGTGAAGCCCTCGGGCAGCTACAAGCGCACGCCACGGCGCTATGCCGTTGTGCTGGGCTGCGAAACCGCCCATGCGGCGAACTTCGTCTATGCCGATGGCCTGCATCTGGCGGAGGAAGGGGCCGCGACGCCGATCGGCATCACCTGTCGCCTCTGTCCCCGCCAAAGCTGCGATCAGCGCGCCTTCCCACCCGCCGACCGCCCCATTCATGTCGACCCGGACAATCGCCAGATCGTGCCTTACTGGATCGGCTGAGGCAGCCTATCCGGTTGCCCGCGCCTGCTGGGCAAAACGGCTGACCATATCGCGGAAGGTCAGTTCGGCGTCGATGGCTGTGTAAATCCGCATCGGCCTGCCATCCGGGCGCGCGCTATAGCTGCCATCTGCATTCAGCAGCGGCGTGGGCCGGCGGACATAGCGGCTGGACGTGGCATCGCGCTGTATCGGTGCCATCAGCGCCGTCAGCGTCACCAATGGACTGTCACCCATGACATAAACGTCCGCATCAGGCATCGGCGGGAAACCGGGTATCTTCTCCAGCGCGGCTGCCATCGCATCCAGTTCTGCCTTAAGATGGCGTCCCAATGGGCTGGCGGCGGCAAGACCGTCGATTTCGGCGTTGGAAAAAACCATCCCGGCATAGGCGTCACGCGGCACCTGCCAAATCTCGATGTCGGATTCGTTGAAGATGATCTGCGCGGCCAGCCTGTCGATGGAGAAGTTGAACTCCACCTCAGCCGGGCCGGGCGGCGGATCGGCCAGCCCCGGATGCTCGCCGCCGCCGATCCACACCAGTTTGACGCGCTTGCCGATTCGCGGCTCCGCCAGCCAGGCC
>JAGVJS010000247.1 GCA_020051025.1 Sphingobium sp.
CGCGCCGCATCCTCCGGCGTTATCCCCGGCGGCGGCGCGGCGCTGCCACCTGACTCCTCACCCCGCATGATCCGTCCGGCCCGCTTGATCGCCCCGCGCAGCCGGGGATAGATGCCGCAGCGGCAGATATTGGTGATCGCGCCGTCAATCTCTTCGTCGCTCGGATCATTGGTCCGGCGCAGCAGCACGGACGCCGCCATGATGACGCCGGGAATGCAATAGCCGCACTGGGAGACATTGTCGGCGGCGAAGGCCTGTTGCAGCGGATGGCCGCGATCGGGCGACAGCGCCTCGATCGTGGTGACGAAGCGGCCCTCGGTATGGCCGATCGTCACCTGACAGGACCGTACCGCCTCGCCATCGATATCCACGGTGCAGGCGCCGCAATCGCCGGTGCCGCAGCCATATTTGGTGCCGGTCAGGTTGGATGCGTCGCGCAGCGCCCACAGCAAAGGCGTCTGGGGGTCCATGCGATACTGGATAGGCCGGTCGTTGACGGTGAAGCGGGTCATGCCGCCTCTTCCTCCTCGGCCTTGTGGAACAGCACTTCGTTGCGGATATGGATGGTCCGCGACGCCAGCCTTATTTCCTGAATGAAGGTGGCGAAAGCGGCCGCCTGCAATATCATCGCCAGGCTGAAGAAGATGGCGACCGGCGTGCCCAGATGGGCGTTGAACAGGTTGCCGGCGAACAGCAGAATAACGACCAGACAGACGGCGCAGGCCGACGCGACCGACAGGAAAATGGCGCTGTTCACCACACTCATGCGTCGGTCGAGCACGCGGATTTCTCCGACCATCCGGTCATGCTCCTTGCCGCGGGTGGACAGCACCAGCTTTTCGACGTCGCGTGCCCGGTCGATAATCCGTGCCAGACGGCTGACGCAGACGTTCAGGAAGGCGCCGATGCCCGCCAGCAGGAAGACCGGGGCCAGCGCCAGTTGAATGGTCTGTGCGACCTGGCTGACCTGGGGCAGGGGGATCATCAAACAGCACCTCTCATCCCGCGAATCTATCCTTCATCGCGGGACAAGGAGCAAGGGGCGAGGTCAGGGATAAATGCGTCGCAAAACGCCACTTTTCTGCGGCGTGCGGCACTTCGGCGCAAACCGGAGCGCCGCGACCGTCAGGCTGCGCCCTTGGCCGGCGTGTTGACGCCCATGGATTTCAGATATTGTTTGATGTTGCGGGCGGCCTGCCGCAGCCGCTGCTCATTCTCGACCATGGCAATGCGGACGAACCCTTCGCCATCCTCGCCATAGCCCACGCCCGGCGCGACCGCGACCTTGGCATGGGTCAGCAACTGCTTGGAGAATTCCAGGCTCCCCATTTCCTTCAGCGCAGGCGGCAGCGGCGCCCAGCAGAACATGGAGGCGCGGGCCGGCGGAATATCCCATCCGGCACGACCGAAGCTTTCCACCAGCACGTCGCGGCGCTTGTGATACAATTCGCGGTTCTTCTCCACGATATCCTGTGGCCCGTTGAGCGCCGCGCAGGCGGCCGCCTGAATCGGCGTGAAGGCGCCATAGTCCAGATACGACTTCACCCGTGTCATCGCCGCGATCAGCTTCTGGTTGCCCACGGCAAAACCCATGCGCCAGCCGGCCATGGAATAGGTCTTGGACAGCGAGGTGAACTCGATCGCGACATCCTTGGCACCCGGCACCTGAAGGATGGAAGGCGTCGGATTGCCGTCATAATAAAGCTCGGAATAGGCCAGATCGCTCAGGATCCAGACCTTGTTCTCCTTCGCCCAGGCGACGAGGCGCTCATAGAAGGCGAGGTCCACCGTCTCGGCTGTCGGGTTGGACGGATAGTTCACCACCAGGATCGACGGGCGCGGCACGGTGAAGGCCATGGCGCGGTCGAGCGAGCGGAAATAATTCTCGTCCGGCGTTGTCGGCACGGAGCGGATGGTCGCGCCGGCGATGATGAAGCCGAAGGTGTGGATCGGATAGCTGGGATTGGGCGCCAGCACCACGTCGCCCGGCTCGGTGATCGCGGTGGCCAGGCTCGCAAGCCCTTCCTTCGATCCCATGGTCACCACGACTTCCTTGTCGGGATCGACCTCCACGCCGAAACGACGGGCGTAATAGTTGGCCTGTGCCTTGCGAAGGCCGGGAATGCCGCGCGACTGGCTGTATCCATGCGCGCTCGGCTTCTGCGCGACTTCGATCAGTTTCGCGATGACATGGTCGGGCGGCGGCAGGTCGGGATTGCCCATGCCCAGATCGATAATGTCCTCGCCCGCGGCCCGCGCGGCGGCCCGCATGCCGTTCACTTCGGCGATGACATAGGGCGGCAGACGCTTCATGCGGTAAAATTCTTCGGACATTATAGGGGCTTTCCTGAAAGCTCTCTGTAGGGAATAGTGCGCGACGCGCCTCTGGCATGTCACAATCTGGCTATAACCCGCTCGATTGCGACACGCCAGTGAAAGCGGCGCAGGAAGACGATGCCAGGAGGAGCAAGGTGGCCATGGAGAAAATCGATGTCATGGAGCCCCATTTGCCGACCCTGGAACAGATGCAGCAATGGACCCAGGTTATCGGCCGCGCCCAGCAACTGATGCTGGAGCAGGCGGCAGGGGCTACCGGTCGCGTGCTCCCCTTTGACCCGGAAACCGTGTCGCGCATCCAGACCAGCTTTGCTGACGAAGGACTGGCGCTATGGCAGCGGTTTCTGGATTCCGGCGGCCTGCTGCGTGACC
>JAGVJS010000309.1 GCA_020051025.1 Sphingobium sp.
CGCAGCAGAGCAGCGGCGCGGCGGGCAAGGTCGGGTGCGCCCGGCGCATCCCAGCGCAGTTGGTAGGTGTGCGGCGGAAAGCCATAATAGTCGAAGAAGAGCGGAGGCCGCTCGCCGGTGTGGACGGTGAAGGCTTCCTCTTCCCAATGGCCCGACACCAGCAGGATGGCGCGCGGGCGCTCAGGCAGATCGGCGATCAGATCGGCCAGATAATCCTGCATTGGGTGCCACATCGGGTCGCTGTGGGGGCGGTCCGGGTCGGACGGGTTCATGAAGAAACAGGGGCCGCCGCCATGGGGAATGAAGAGGGTAGGCTGGGTCATCGGGGGTCCGGCTGTAGGATTTTGCGGGCTTAACTTCGCACATTTCCCGCAAGTTCAGACATATTGTTACGCAACCCTGATCCTATCGGAAAGCGAGGCCCCGCAACGCGCACAACCCGATCGCCTGTGCCTGACCATAGCATGCGGGTGCGATGTAGGACAGAATATCGGGCCTGACGGATAGATCGGCGCAGGCCGGCCATCCCGCAATCGGCCATGTGGAAACTGTCTGTTTCGCTGTCTGCTGTACAATCCTGATGACGATGGCGAAGGGCGCCGCTTTGCGGCCACCCACCCCCGGCCCCTCCCTGGAAGGGAGGGGATAAATAGGAGCCTTTTAATTGCCCGCTTCGATCACCGGGGCCAGCGCCTGCGCCAGCGTCGCGCCGCTATAAGGTTTTTTGACCAGCGTTATCGCGTCAAACCGGGCGGGCAGTTCCAGCCCGTCGCCATAGCCGGTGGCGAAGAGGAAGGGGATGCCCCGTTCTGCCAGCAGATCGGCAACCGGCAAGCTGGTTTCAGGCCCCAGGTTGAAGTCCAGCACGGCAAGGTCGATCGGCTGGATCGCGATCGCTTCATGCGCGCGCCCGACGCTGGCGGCGGTGACGACATCTGCGCCCAGATCCCGCAGCGCATCCTCACCATCCATGGCGATGATCATATTATCCTCGACCAGCAGGACGTTGCGGCCCTTGAGCAGACCCGGCACGACCGGGGCGGCCGGCTTGGCCCGATCGGTGCCGGCGACGTCCGGCAGAACCGACACGACATGAACGGACGGGATGCAGAATTGCGCTTCTATGCCCGCCAGCCGGTAGTTGATGTCGGCATGGCCGCCCAGATCATAGGGAATCGACCGTTCGATCACCGTCGATCCGAAGCCGCGCCGGGTCGGTGCCGTCACCGGCGGGCCGCCGCTTTCGGTCCAGTCGATCAGCAGGCTGCCATCCTCATCCACGCGCCAGTCGATCGTCACGATGCCGCCATCCGACAGCGCGCCATATTTGGCGGCGTTGGTCAGCATTTCATGGATCACCAGCGCCAGCACCGTGAAACAGCCGGGCGTCAGCAGCACATTGGGACCGGACAGGCGGACCCGGTCGCTGCGGTCGCCCAGATAGGCGCCTGATTCGACCTCGATCAGGTCGTAGAGGCGGGCCGGGCTCCAGCGGTCGGCGGTAATCTGGTCATGGGCGCGCGCCAGCGCATGGACGCGGCTTTCCAGCGTGCCTATAAATTCATCGACCGACCGGGCGCTGTCGCGGGTCTGCGACAACAGGCCGCGGATCAGCGAGAGGATGTTGCGCACGCGGTGGTTCAACTCCGCGATCAGCAATTCCTGCTTCTCATGCGCGCGCTGCCGTTCCGCATCGGCGGAATCGGACATGCGAAGGATGACTTCGAGCAGCGCGGTGCGCAGCGCTTCGGCGACGCGCAGTTCGGCCGGGGTAAAGCGCAGCGCCACGCCCTTCACCAGTTCCGACCATTGTTCGAAGCTCTTGCGCGGAGTCAGGCGCGGCCCGTTGGGACCATATTCCATGTCCTTTTCCGGCTTCCCCGCCCAGCGCACCGAGCGCAGCTGTTCGGCACGGAACAGCACGACATAGTCGCGCGGGCGGCGCGACAGGGGGATTGCCAGCAGGCCCGATACGCGGTCGGCATAAGCGGCGGCTTCGGACATGGCGGATGACAAAGTGTCCGTCGTGTAGACCTGGCTCGCCGCGACGCGGTTCAGCATCGATACGATTGCGGAGAAGGCCGGCGCATCCGGGGCGAGACCGGAAAAGGTCATCTGCCCGTCGATATAGACCCCCACGCCATCGGCGGGGATGGTGTCGAAGATGATGTCGCCCAGCCAGCGCGCATTGGTCAGCAGGTCATGATCCTGCGCCACCGCCGACAGCAGCCGGTCGGCCACCTGCCGCGCCTTGCCCTCATATTCCGCGGTTTCGGCGCGCTCGCGGCTTTCGAGCATCATCGAGAAAATCTGGCCGAACAGTTCGGCCGCGCTGCGCTGCGCGAAGGTCGGCAGGCGGGGGGCATAATGATGGCAGGCGAACAGCCCCCACAGCTTGCCTTCCACGATGATCGAGATGGAGAGGGACGCGCCCACGCCCATATTGCCGAGATATTCGATATGGATCGGCGACACCGCGCGGGTGAGGCAGAGCGACATGTCGAGCGCCGCGCCGGTGGGATCGAGCGCCGGGACGACCGGCACCGGCGGCGCCTTCACGTCCGCGATCACGCGGAAGATATTGCGCAGATAGAGGGCGCGCGCCTGAGCGGGAATGTCCGACGCGGGGTAATGAAGACCAAAGA
>JAGVJS010000032.1 GCA_020051025.1 Sphingobium sp.
GACCTTCGCCAAGCCGGCCAAGGCGGTGAAGCCCGGTGAGGCCGAACTGGCGCGCAACCCCCGCGCCCGTTCCGCCACGCTACGCGCCGCTGTCCGTACCTCTGCCCCCGCCCATAGCCCCTCCCGGAGTGCCCGCTCATGATCGCCGTCAAAAGGTTGCAGAGCCTGATCTGGGTGATCCTCGTCGCGCTGGGTGCGCTCGGCGCCTATATGGTGTCGCTGAAAGTTGCGACCGAACGCAACGAACTGATGAAGGTCCGGGCGCAGATTGCGCGGGCGAAGGCCGATATCCGCTATCTGGAAACGGAATTCAGCGCGCGTGCCTCAATGCGTCAGCTGGAGCGGTGGAATCAGGACGATTTCATGTATGCCACGCCCACCGCCCAGCAATATCTGGGCGGCGAGCGGGCGCTTGCCCATCTGGACGGCGTCCAGCCCAACGGCCCCGATTATGTCGCACCGCCGGTGATGGTGGCGATGGTCGAAACCCCCGCCGACCTGCCTTCGGCGCCCCAGAAGGCGCCGGAAAGCCCCGCCGCGACCCAGATTCGCAGCGACATCGCCGTGATCCGCGAAGCCCATGCGGCCGATGCCGTCGACAAGCTGCCCAAGCCTGCGCCGCGTACCCCCGCGCAGCAGGCCAAGGTCGACGCCGATGTATCGAAGCCGAACCCGATCGCGCGCAAGGCGGAACGGATGGCGATGCTCGACGCCAAGCTGCTGGATGACAGCACGCTCGGCGACCTCAGCGCCAAGGCGGCGCGCGAGAAGCGCAAGGAGGCGCGCTGATGGCGACGATCATTGTCCAGCCGGGCGGCGAGCGGGCGGGGCGGCAGCGGGTCAATCTGACTGCCATCGCCCACAACCGGCTGATGCTGCTGCTGATCCTGTTCATGCTCATCACTGCCATCGTTATTGGCCGACTCGTCTGGGTCGGCATTTTTGCGCATGGCAATGCGGGTGATGGCAGCCTGTCGCCCTTCCTGCCGGCGCGCGCGGACATCGTCGATCGCAACGGTGTGCCGCTGGCCCGCACCATGGATGCCTATTCGGTGGCGGTGCGCCCGTCCAAGCTGATTGGTGATCCGGGCGAACTGGCGCGCAAGCTGCACGAAATCTTCCCCGATGAGCCTGAAGCGGCTTTCTACAAGAAGCTGACCGGCCGGGGCTGGGCCTATCTGCGCCGCCGCGCGCTACCCGAGGAAGTGGCGGCGGTGAACGCGCTGGGGGAAATCGGCATCGAATTTCCGCGGGAAAAGGAACGCCTCTATCCGCAGCGTACGCTGGCTGCCCATGTGCTGGGCTTCGCGCCGAATGCCGAAGGGCAGGGCGGCATGGGCGTGGAGGCCGCCTTCAACGATCGGTTGATCGACGCAGCACAGCGCGGCAAGCCCTTCGCCATCTCAATCGACAGCCGGGTGCAGGGCGCGCTGGAAAGCGAACTCTACGCGCAGCTGGTGCAGACGAAGGCCAAGGGCGCGGGCGGCATCATCATGGATGCCAATACCGGCGAAATCATCGCCATGGCCTCGATTCCCGTCTTCGATCCCAACAAGCTGCAAAATTATGCGGGCAAGACATGCAGCGAATCGCCGCTCTGCAACCATATGGTGCAGGCCCGTTACGAACTCGGTTCCTCCTTCAAGCCGCTGTCGATCGCCGCCGCGATGGACGCTGGCGTCGTGACCTCGATGAGCAAGCGCTATGACGCCACCGCGCCGCTCGCCGTCGCGGGCTTCCGCATCCGCGACGACCATTCGATGGGCCGCTGGATCAACGTGCCGGAAATCCTGGTGCACAGCTCCAATATCGGCACCGCGCGCATCGCCGACGAAATGGGCGCGGAGCCGTTGCAGAAGATGTTCCGCAGCCTGGATTTCGACCAGCGCGCGCCGATCGAGTTCAATGAACGGGCCAAGGGCATCTGGCCGTCCAGCTGGGGGCGCATCACCAGCATGACGACCGCTTATGGCCATGGCATCGCGGTGACGCCGCTGCATCTGGCGAGTGCCTATGCCGCGCTGGTCAATGGCGGCATCTGGCGCCCGGCCACCGTGCGCAAGCTGCGTCCCGACGAAGTGCCCGAAGGCCGCCGCGTGTTCACCGCCGCCACCAGCGCGCGGATGCGGCAACTGTTGCGGATGATCGTGTCGGCGGGTACAGGACGCAGTGCCGACGCCAAGGGATTCCGGGTGGGCGGCAAGACGGGTTCCGCCGAAAAGCCCCAGGAGGGGCGCTATAACAAGACTTCGCTTGTGACGACTTTCGCTTCTGCCTTCCCGATGGACAATCCCCGCTACGTCGTGGTCGCGATCATGGACGAGGCGACGGGCCAATATGGTCTGCGCACCGCTGCCTGGACCGCCGCCCCGGTGGTCAAGCGGGTGGTGGAGCGCACCGGCCCTATGCTGGGCGTGATGCCGGACGAAAGCCGTGACGTGGATATTTCGGATCTGATGCCGCTGCTGCACGGCGACAAGGAGAAAGAATGATGCGCCTCGGGTCGCTTATCGAGGGGCTGGATGCGGATATATCGGACAAGGTTGGCGGCACCGCCGGTCTTGACGCGTCCGTAACCGGCTTCGCCATCGACAATCGCAAGGTTGCGCCCGGCACCGTCTTCGGCGCCTTTCAGGGGCTGCGCGTCAATGGCGAAGATTATATTCCCGATGCGGTAAAGGCCGGCGCGGTCGCCATCGTCGCCCGCCCCGAAGCGAAGGTGGAAGGCGCGATCCACATCGCCCATGTCAATCCGCGCCGTCTGCTGGCGCTGATGGCTGCGCGCTATTTCGCGCCTTTCCCGGACGTGACCGTCGCCGTCACCGGCACCAACGGCAAGACCAGCACGGTTGAACTCGCCCGTCAGCTGTGGCGCATGATGGGGCAAAAGTCCGCATCGATCGGTACGCTGGGCGTGACCACGGCGGTGGATCAGGTGTCGACCGGCCTCACCACGCCGGACATCGTCACCTTCCTCGCCAACATGTCGGGCCTGAAGCGCGAAGGCATCACCCATGCCGCCTTTGAAGCCTCCAGCCATGGCCTGGACCAGTATCGTACCGAAGGGCTGCCGGTCGTCGCGGGCGCCTTCACTAACCTGTCGCGGGACCATCTCGACTATCATGGCGACATGGACAGCTATTTCGACGCCAAGATGCGGCTGTTCGACGAAGTCGTATCGGCCGATGGCACGGCGGTCGTCTGGGCTGACGATGAGTGGTCGGACAAAGTCATCCAGCGCGCTACGAAGCGGGGGCTTCGTGTGCTGAGCGTCGGGGTGCAGGGACAGGCGCTGCGCCTCGTCAACCGCACCCCGACCCAGTTGGGCCAGACGCTGGAGGTCGAGGCCGATGGCACGTTCTACAAGGTCAATCTGCCGCTGATCGGCGCCTATCAGGCCGCCAATGCGCTGACCGCCGCAGGTCTGGTGACCGCGACTGGCGGCGATACGGCCAAGGTCATGGAACTGCTCGGCCGGGTCCAGCCCGTGCGTGGCCGACTGGAGCGCGCGGTCATCAGCAAGGCGGGCGCGCCGGTCTATGTCGACTATGCCCATACGCCCGATGGCCTGAAGGCGGCGATCGAGGCATTGCGCCCGCATACGCGCGGCAAGCTCATCACTCTGTTCGGCGCCGGCGGCGATCGCGACGCAGGCAAGCGTCCGCTGATGGGCAAGGTTGCGGCAGACCTGTCCGACCATGTCATCGTCACCGACGACAATCCCCGGTCGGAGGAACCCTCCGCCATCCGCGCCGCC
>JAGVJS010000338.1 GCA_020051025.1 Sphingobium sp.
CCATTGCAGCAGCCCGGCCGCACCCAGCGCCAGCACCACCACCCCGGCGATCAGGGCCAGACGGGACCGTCGCATCGGCGTCAGCCCTGCATCTGATATTGTTTGAGCAGGTCGTACAGCGTCGGCCGGCTGATCCCCAGCATCTTGGCTGCGCCGGAAATATTGCCATCGGTCCGGGCAATGGCGCGGCGAATGGCGCGACGATCCGCCATTTCCCGCGCCGCTTTCAGGTTGACGACGTCGCCACCATCGGCCCGCTCATCGTCCAGATCCAGGTCCGCGGCGGTGATCATCTTGCCGTCAGCCATGATGACTGCGCGCTTCATGCGATTTTCGAGTTCGCGCACATTGCCCGGCCAGTTCCAGGCGTCGAGCGCCGCCAGCGCATCGGGCGCCAGCCCCTTGACCTGCGGGTTCATGTCGCGCGCGAACCGCGTAAGAAAATGCCGCGCCAGCAGCGCCGGGTCGCCGGGCCGATCCTTGAGTGCAGGAATCCGGATCACGATTTCGGCGAGGCGGTAATACAGATCCTCGCGGAAGCTGCCAGCCTCGATCATCTGCTCGAGATTCTGGTGGGTCGCACACACGATCCGCGTGTCGACGGCGATGGGCTGACGCCCGCCGATCCGCTCGATCACCCGCTCCTGCAGGAAGCGCAACAGCTTCACCTGCAAGGTCAGCGGAATGTCACCCACCTCGTCCAGAAACAATGTACCGCCTTGAGCCTGCTCGATCTTACCCGGCGTGGTCTTGATAGCACCGGTAAAGGCGCCTTTTTCATGGCCGAACAGTTCCGATTCAAGCAACGTCTCAGGGATAGCCGCGCAGTTGATCGCAACAAAGGCGCCGCTGCGCCGCGGGCTGGCATCGTGCAGTCCCTGCGCCAGCAATTCCTTGCCGGTGCCGCTCGCGCCAAGCAGCAGCACGGAAACCTGCGCGCCTGCCACCCGTTCGATCGTGCGCGCGACCTTCATCATTTCGGGCGCCCCCGAAATGATGCGACCCAGCACCCGGCCATCCTCCGGCGCGGTGTCGGCTAGCCGCGCATTTTCCCGTTCCAGTGCATGGACATGGAAGGCACGGCGGACGATCAGGCCCAGTTCGTCGATATCCACGGGCTTCTGGTAGAAATCATAGGCCCCGCCCGAAATCGCATCCAGCGCGCTTTCCCGCGCACCATGGCCGGATGCGACGATGACCTTGGTGTCCGGCTTGATCTTCAGCATCTCTGCCAGCGTGGCGAAGCCTTCGCTGGTTCCATCGGGATCGGGCGGCAGGCCCAGATCGAGCGTGACCACAGCGGGCGCTTCTGCCCGCAGCATCTCGATCGCTTCCTGCCGATCGCCAGCGATGAAAAGCTGATAATCCTCATAGGCCCAGCGCAATTGCCGTTGCAGGCCCGGATCATCCTCCACAATCAGCAATTTAGGGCGGGTGTCGCTCATCAGGCGGCCTTTTCCTGTCTATCGTTATCGGGCGCCAGCGGCAGGCGCAATGTAAAGCGGCTGCCGGCGCCAGGTTTGCTTTCCACTTCGACCCGTCCGCCCATGGCCTGGGCCAGGGTTCGCGCCTCGAACGCGCCCAGGCCAAAGCCCGCCGCTTTGCTGGAGGAGAAGGGCTTGAACAGATCCCGGCGGATATATTCTGCGCTCATACCCTTGCCCCGATCGATGATGGCCACCACTGCCTCGCCGGCTTCGGCGGACAGGTGCAGGTCGACCGGACTGCCTGGCGCGCTAGCGTCGATGGCATTTTGCAGCAGGTGGGTAACGATCTGCTCGACCCGCGCCGGATCCGCCAAGGCCAGTGGCGCATCGCCGCTGACATGCACCGGATGCTGGCGTGCCCGGGTCCGCGCGACTTGTTGCAACAGGTCGATCAACGCCATGGGGCGCGGCTCTTCCGTTCGTCCCTTATTATGCTGGGACAGGCGAGCGAGCATGTCGTTCATCTTGCCCACCGACTCTTTGAGTGTCAGCACCATGTCGGCGCGAAACTCGGGATTGTCGGCATGACGCTCCGCATTGCGAGATAGGAGCGACAACTGGCTCACCAGATTTTTGACATCATGAATGATGAAGGCAAATCGGCGGTTGAATTCCTCAAACCGCTGGGCGTCATCCAGCGCCTGCTGCCCCTGCGCCTCACTGATATGAGTCGCCGCCTGTCGCCCGGCCGCGCGCAGCATGTCGAAATCTTCCCAGTCCAGCCGCCGGTCGATCGGCGGCGGGGCCAGCAGCAACGCACCAATCATGCGACCGTAATGGATCAGCGGCACCAGCGCCCAAAAACGCCGATCCCGCGTCATCCAGTCAGGCAGGTCGAGCGCACCATCCCCGCTCTTCAAACGGCCGAGATCTACGATCCAGCCGCTTCGCTCCAGTTGCGCCACGAAAGCGGGCGCAGCCGTGCCGACGTCGGACAGGTCGCCGGTCCAGTTCCATTGCGTTTCGAATGCAAGCCCGCCCCGCTCATCACGCAGCAGAAGCAGCGCACCGGGGGAATCGGTTATATCGGCCATCGCCTTCGCTACTCGCTGGCCGAGGGGCGCGGCATCCTCACCGGGACGACCGATTGTATCGCCGAAACGCATCCATTCGGTCCGGTAATCATAACGATGCTGGAAGAAATGCTTGGCCACCTGCACCTTCCACAGCGCTCGCATTTGCGGTGAAGGCAGCAGTACCAGCGCGGTGACGGCGGTGAAGAATACAGCGGCGATCTCCACCACCCGCGCATAGGGACCGGCGATCAGTTCGATCAACACGGCAGCAGCCGTCAGAACCACGACATAGAGCCCCACCGCAACGATCGAGAGCGACTGGAAGGTGATAGCCCGCGACAATTGCAGCCGTCCCTCCATCCCTTTTCGCATCCCGACAGCAATCACCGGCGCCACAAGGCCCATCAGCAGTCCGCGCAATGCGTAAAGTTCGTTTACGCGGTGTGGCGCGAACCAGCAGATCGCGTAAAGGTTGAGGTCATAAGTCCACATTGCAGCCAGCGATCCCAGCAACAGCGAAACCCCGCCCCGCGCTCGAGAAGGCCATGCGGTGTAAAGATGGTGCACCAGCAGCAGGCTACCGATCGCGGTCATCATGCGCAGGATCAGTGAACAGGTGACAAGCGCGCGATGCAGATCACTGACCGGCGACAACTGCCGCCAGATAAGGTCCGTGAAGGTCTGCATCATCAGCAACCCTGCCACAGCAAGATAGACGGCAGTGACCGCCATGGTCGGCCCGGCCCGGCCCACAGGTCCACGTCGCAGCATGACATACATGGCTAGTAACCAGGCCGCGTTGCGGATGCTTTCGCCGATGCCCGACAACGGCTTCGACACGCCGCCAAAGGAAACGTAGAGCGCCCAGCAGGATGTCAGCAGCAGCGCAGCGGCCAGCAGGCGCGGCTCGGGCGCTTCTCCCCGACGGCGGAGCAGAAAGATACCCAGTGCCGCGAACAGCACCGCAGCAAGCGCATGGCCCCAGTCGCCGACAAATTGAAGGAGCGCGCCCATCGCCTGCCTGGCCTCAGCGTGCGCCGTCGGGCCAGAGCACCACCCGCAGGGTCTGGATCAGGATCAACAGATCCAGAAAGGGCGTGTAATTCTTCGCGTAATAGAGGTCATATTCCAGCTTGTGCCGGGCATCCTCGATCGACGCGCCATAGGGGTAGTTGATCTGCGCCCAGCCAGTAATGCCGGGCTTTACCATATGGCGTTCAGCATAGTAGCGCAGATGCTGCTCCAGATCTTCGACGAACTGACGCCGTTCCGGGCGCGGCCCGACAAAGCTCATCTCGCCCTTCAGCACCGTCCAGGTCTGCGGCAGTTCATCGATACGCAGTTTGCGCAGCCAATAGCCCAGGCGTGTGATGCGCGGATCGTCCTTTTCGGCCCAGACGGCCTGCCCGTTGACCTCCGCATCCAACCGCATGGTACGCAGCTTCACGATCCAGAATTCCTGGCCATAAAGGCCGACGCGCTGCTGGCGATAGAAAGCCGGTCCCTTGCTGTCGAGCTTCACCAGGATCGCCGCGAGCAGGATGACGGGGCCGGTCAGAGCCAGCAGGAGAGAACTGGCGATCACATCGAAAAGTCGCTTGGCGATACTCGACAGGCGACGGCCTGCGGAGAAGCCGTCCGAAAAGATCAGCCAGCTAGGGTTGACGCTGGCCAGGTCGACGCGTCCCGTCTCGCGCTCCAGGAAGGTCGAGATTTCGTTCACATGGACGCCGGTCGTCTTGATCCGCAGCAAATCCTGTAGCGGCAACGCGTTGCGCCGTTCCTCCAAAGCCAGCACCACTTCGCTGGCGTTCAGCCGAACGACAAAGTCGGACAGGTTGAACACGGCATCGCGGTTGATCGCTTCGGGAATGATCTGCGGCCCGTCATTCATGGCGATGAAGCCGACCACCAGAAATCCGGCACCGCGCTTCTGCTCCAGTTCCTTGATCCGATTGGCACGGTTGCCCGCGCCCAGCACGACCAGTCGCCGCTTGAATGCCTCCCCGCCCAGCATTGATCCGAGCAGCAGCCGCACCATCACCAACAGGCCCATGGCCAGCCCCATGGCGTAAAGCGAATTGGACCGCCACAGCGTCATGCCGGGCAGCAGGAAATAAAGGACCGACAGGAAAATCACGCCCAGCGACACCGCCACAAGCAAGCGCGCGAACGCGAAACGGATCGATTGCAGCGCCTCGGTGCCATAGACGCCGACCGCAATCATGCCGGTCTGAATGGCGATGCCAAAACTGATCAGCGGCCCCATACGGGTCATCACATGATCGACATCCATGCCGATCTGCCGCGCACGCAAGATCCAGCCGCCCTCGGCCGCGCAGAGCAGCAGCGCAAAATCAAGCAGTCCCAGCAGCAGCACCGCATGCGGTACATAATGTTTGAACAGCCTTATCATCGTCACGCATATCCTGCTGGTCGCCGGGCTGGCGCGCCTTCCGGGGAGCCGGGCTTGTCTTACAGGGCATGTAAGATAATCCGACAGTGGAGGCACCCTGCCCGACAATGGCAAAGAAATGCTGAATCTGATTGCAACTGTTTGCAGACATATGGCGCAAGGACTGCGAGGGACGGTTTAGCCAGCGCAGCCAACGATGGAAATCATCCAATGAATAGTCCGATCGATCGAACCGATCAGGCGGTCCTCAATGCTCGTTGCGCAGCGTGTCGGCAGCATTGCGGGCCGCTTCACCCACGATCTTTGCCGCATCGTCCACCGATCCGGCAGCCTGCGTGACCTTATCGGCCTGCGCATCGCCGCGCCGTTCATTGGTCAGGTAGAAAAAAGCAATGGCAAGGATCAGCGCAATGGCAATCAGCGCGAAGACTACCCCGCTGCCACTCGACCGTTTGACAACCGAAACATGAGGCGAGACCGGGGACCGTTCCTCATCCCGGCCAAAGGGTGCGTCACCCATATATTCTCTCCTTCATGTCCGCATAACGGACAAGGGGAGCCGAACGTTCCGGTCAATCATCCTCTTGCGTGGCATTGGCGCTACGCCCGCGGCTCAACCGATCGACATCATCCATGATCTCGTCCAGCACCGCGGTTTCGGTCGTTTCCTGAGTGCGGCGCGACGGCAGGTCTCCGCTCTCCAATATCTGCTCCAGCGCCGCGCGACCGCGCGCCACGCGGCTCTTGATCGTGCCGACCGCCACACCGCAAATCTCGGCCGCCTCTTCATAGGCAAAGCCGCCAGCGCCAACCAGAATCAGCGCCTCGCGCTGAGGCTGAGGCAATTGCAACAAGGCACGCTGCATATCGGACAGTTCAACATGCTTGTCCTGTCCCGCAGGCGCAGCAAGAATACGATCCGCGGTCAGATCGTCCCAGTCACCGCGAAACCGCGAACGGCGCATCTGCGAAAGATAGTGGTTGCGCAGGATGATGAAGGTCCAGGCGCGCATATTCGTGCCAGCCTGGAAACGATTACGCGCCGCCCATGCCTTCAGCAGGGTTTCCTGCACCAGATCGTCGGCCACATCCCGGTTGCCCGATAGCGACCGGCCAAAGGCGCGCAGGTGGGGGATAACGGCGGCCAATTCCCGTTTGAAATCAGAATCGGACAGAGTCGCACGCTCCTCGATCCCGCTGATTTCGCCAACGTCCTCATCCATGGGAACAACCCCCATACCGGATTCCGCATCCGCCGCATGAACCGACGTCGTCAAAGCCATAAGTGCATCCGTACCCTAAACCGATCACTGCCAAGAACCAACTTTCCGTTCTGTCGCTTATCGCCAGATCACCATGAGCATGGCGAAGATCGCCAGTGCCAAGGAGATGGCGAGTACGTAGCGCACCGCATGAGGGGTGGCGCCTGCGCGCGCGTCATCGGTTGCGATATGTCTTTCCTGCTCGGCCATGACACGTCTCCCGATCGTTACGCATCATTAACGCAGCGCTCCGATCGGGGTTCCGTGACTTTCTGGCCGCTCCCATCAGGCAGGCGCAGTCGCCTCGTCGAAGAAAAGCGCCTGCGAAATTGCAGCCTTCACCGTGGAGCGTTGGAAAGGCTTGGTGATAAGGAAAGTCGGCTCCGGCCGCTCTCCCGTCAACAACCGCTCGGGGAAGGCGGTTATGAAGATCACCGGCACCGAAAATTCGGCGAGAATATCCTTCACCGCATCAATGCCGCTGCTGTCGTCAGCCAGCTGAATGTCGGCCAGCACCAGCCCGGGCCGATCAGCCAGCGCCTCACGAACCGCATCCTCGCGGGTTACGGCGATGGCCGTAACATCATGGCCCAGATCGCGCACGATCGTCTCGATATCCATCGCGATGATCGGTTCGTCCTCAATGATCAGCACCTTGGCGCGAGTCTGCGCCTCAATTTCCCCTAACGCTTCTTCGACCAGCGCCTCGACATCGCTACTGTCGAGATCGATCAGATAGGATACGTCATCGACGGTGAAGCCTTCCAGTGCGGTAAGCAGCAACGCCTGGCGCGGCAAGGGCGTCAACCGGGCAAGCCGAGCCTGGGCGATCGCCTCACGACCATTGCCACCTGAGTTGGGGAGGTCTTCCAGATGCGAGGATGACCAGATCGCCTGGAAGGTCTTGTAGAGGCCGAGGCGCGGATCAACATCGCTGGGAAATTCCTCCGGCGCCGCGACGATCGCTTCCAGCGCGGCGCGGACATAGGCATCGCCATGGGCCTGACTGCCGGTCAGCGCCCGGGCGTAGCGCCGCAGGAACGGAAGATGGGGGTGCAGTTGCTGTCCAAGCGACATTGTTAAGTCTTCTCCCTGCCCTTGTTGGGCATCATTGTCCCGAAGCGCGGGAACGCTGCGAAGGATGGAATGTCCATATCATTATGACAACCCCCCGCCGCCCCATCGCCGCGCGCAAATGTGCGACGTAAAAAATGCTTCGTCGATTGGAACCATCGACATGCAAATTTGTTTCGCATCCATATGGATTTTTCGACGATATCGTGATTTTCCCATGGATTGCACGGTTGTGCGAATTGACGTCATGACGGAAACCCGCGAAACGGGCGAGCCGGCATGGCAGAAATTGCTGTAGAGGGGCTGATTTTGGTTTCTTCAACGACGGAGCGAGGCGTGGCCGATGATAAAGATGCCGACGTCGCGCCGCCGGAAACAAAGGTGAAGGGCTCCGCTGCCCAGCGCAAGCGTCGGTCGGGCGCAGCGAAGGAAGATGGAAATGTCTCCCACGCGCTGCGCACGGTCTATCAACGCGCCGTGGAGGAGGACATCCCTTCTGAAATGCTGGATTTGCTGAGCAAGTTGGACTGAGGCGCCTATGATTGGGGGCAGCCTTCCTCCGGCAGCCCGCTCGATGACCGAGCCCCTGCTGCAATTTTTCCGCTCGACCGGGGTCAAGATGTTTCTCATCCTGACCCTAGCGCTGTTGCCGCTCGGCTTGATCGCCCTCGTCGCCTCGTTGCAGGCGATCCGTACCGCCGACCTGGAAAAGGAAGCGTTGCTGCGCGTCGCAGTCACGCAAAGCGCACGCAAGCTGACCGCCGATCTACAGTCAGACCGGACCGCTCTGGAACTGACCGTCAACGCGATGGCCAACGGCACCGCTGATAAAGGCATGTGTCGGCGGATCGCCTTTTTCCTGACCTCGCATGATGCGGAGGGCGGGCATTTCTATATATATGACCAGGCTGGCCGTCGCCTGTGCAATTCGCTCCAGCCTGAGCCAGCCGGCATTGCGCCTTCCCAGCGCTTTGCCCAACCGATTGCCCAATTGTTGCCAACCCATCTGGTCAGCCGGGTACGCAGCGGCAATGGTCGCCTGGTCGCCCTTTCCTATTATTCGCGCGCGCATCTGGAGAGTATCGCTGATCCGGCTACCGCGCTTCAGAATCGGCAACTCACGCTGCGCCAGGGCGATCGTCAGTTGATCGTCAGCCGGCCGGGCGACGGCGTCAGCGGTCATAGCAACAGCCTGTCTGCACGCCTCGACCCACCCGACATCCTTCTGACCATGACGGTTCGCGAGCCGCCCGCCACGCTGGCGCGGCTGCTGTCGCTCTTTCTGCCTTTGGTCATGTGGTTCGCCGCAGCCGCGATCGGCTGGTTCGTGGTGAACCGCTTGCTGATCCGCCCACTGGTCCTGCTACGCCGCGTGGTTGCCTCCTATCAGCCGGGTGAAGTGCTGGAACCACTGCAACGCATCCGCACCCCCGCGTTGGAAATCATGGCACTGGGCGAGACCTTCCATGAAATCAGCAAGGACGTCGCCACCCATGAGGCGGAGATGGCCGAGGGGCTGGAAACACAGCGCAAGCTGACGCGCGAAGTGCATCATCGGGTCAAGAACAACCTGCAAATCATCGCCAGCCTCATCAACCTGCACGCCCGGTCGGCGCATAATATCGAAGCGGCAGAGGCCTATGCGTCGATCCAGCGCCGGGTCGATGCGCTGTCGGTGGTACACCGTAACCATTTCGCGGAGCTGGAAGAAAATCGCGGTGTCGGCGTCCGCCCGCTCATCAGTGAGTTGTCGGCCAGCCTGCGCGGCACCGCCCCTGCCGCCGCGCGTCGCTTCGCCATCCAGATCGACAGCGACAATCTCCACATCAGCCAGGACGTCGCGGTTCCGATCGCCTTCCTGCTGACCGAACTGGTCGAACTGGCGATGATGTTGTCGCCTCAGGCGACGATGCGCATTGCCGTGCAACTGGAACCGGGCCGAGAGGATCGCGCGCGGTTGACGGTGCGATCGACGGGCCTCAAAAGTTCGGACGACATGACCAGCTATCTGGACGAGCGCTACGGCCGAGTTCTCACCGGCCTGTCACGCCAACTGCGTGCGCCGCTGGACTATGATGGCGAGACAGGCAGCTACGCTATCTCCATTACCGTCATTCCCTGAAGGGCACCGTCAGACCTTCTGATAATCGCGCCGGAACTCGGCGGTGAAACTGGCCAGCGTGCCGGTCGTAATATTATCACGCAGGCCCTGCATCAGTTCCTGATAGAAATGGATGTTATGTTGCGTCATCAGCATCGCGCCCAGCATTTCGCCCGCCTTCACCAGATGATGCAGATAGGCCCGGCTCCAGGTCGCACAGACCGGGCAACCACAACGCGGGTCGAGCGGCCGCTGATCCTCGTTGAACTTGGCGTTACGGATATTGAGCGGCCCGGCCCAGGTAAAGGCCTGCCCATTGCGGCCCGAGCGGGTCGGCAGCACACAATCGAACATGTCGATTCCTCGCTCGACTGCACCGACGATATCATCCGGCTTGCCCACGCCCATCAGATAGCGGGGCTTATCCTGCGGCAGCATATCGGGCGCAAAATCGAGCGTGGCGAACATCGCCTCCTGCCCCTCGCCCACTGCCAGACCACCCACGGCATAGCCGTCGAAGCCGATATCGATCAGCTTTTCCGCCGAAACCCGACGCAACCCTTCATCCAGCGAGCCCTGCTGGATACCGAACAGCGCAGCGCGGTCCGCATGTTCGCCGCCAGTGTCGAACCCATCGCGTGATCTTTTGGCCCAGCGCATCGATCGCTCCATCGACTTCGCTGCCTCGTCATGGATGGCTCCGTTTTTGGTGCACTCGTCGAACGCCATGACGATATCGCTGTCGAGCAGCCGCTGGATTTCCATCGAGCGTTCAGGGGTCAGCATATGCTTGGACCCGTCGATATGGCTGGAGAAGGCGACGCCTTCCTCGCTCATCTTGGTGAGGGCGGACAGGCTCATGACCTGATAGCCACCGCTATCGGTCAGGATCGGCCGCTCCCAACCCATGAAACCATGCAGGCCACCCAGTCGCGCCATGCGTTCAGCACCTGGGCGCAGCATGAGGTGATAGGTATTTCCCAATATGATGTCCGCGCCAGTTGCGCGCACTTCCGCTGGACGCATCGCCTTGACGGTGGCAGCGGTGCCCACGGGCATGAAGGCAGGCGTGCGAATCTCGCCGCGGCGCATCTGGATCGCGCCCGTGCGGGCTTTGCCGTCCGTGGCACTGATGGAGAAAGAAAAACGGGGTTTGGTCATCGCCGCGCTCTAATGGCGAACGTGCGCACGTTCAAGGATTAGGCCTCATCCGGCCCTGCGTACGCCTTCGAACAGAGCCATCGCATCAATGTAAAAGCCTTCGACCCGACGATAGGGGCCGATGAAGCGCAGGCAGTCTGCCGACAGGCGCAATGGCCATGGATCTCCCTGTTCATCATGCAGGGCCAAGGTGACACTGGGGCTATGCGGACGCGGTTCGTTCATGCGCGATAGCATAATTAACAAAGGTTAACAAAGACCTGCGTTCGATATTATACGATCGGCCAACAATAGCCTTTGTGGCATAAGCGCCACATTCGATCCGGTTCGGCGGCTTTTGGGGCGACCTCCTTGCAACAGTAGACGGCAAAAATGGTTAACGCGCTGTCAATCATGTTCGGGTTGATTGCATGCTGCGTGCGAGCCTGATCTTTTCATGTCGAATAGCAAAACGGGGTCGCAGATGATTGATTCAGGACGGTTTAATCCGACCAGAGATGAGGCTGAGGCCGCATCCGAAGACGATGTCTCAGGCAGCGCCGATCTTCCGCCGCTCGCCGCTACGGAAACGCCGGTGGAAATGGGACTGGATGGGGCCTTCCGCCAATCCACCCTGTTCGACCTTGGGCAGATCGACGTCCGCTGGGACGAAGATCTTTCTACATTATGGGCCTTCATGACGCCGCTGGAACGG
Organism: Sphingobium sp.; assembly: GCA_020051025.1. Classification (GTDB taxonomy): domain Bacteria; phylum Pseudomonadota; class Alphaproteobacteria; order Sphingomonadales; family Sphingomonadaceae; genus Sphingobium. The sequence goes on from JAGVJS010000338.1 coordinate 11,212, forward strand.
CCCAACAGCAATATGGGCCTGATTCGCGACACGATGGCCTGGCAGCGCGAGAGCAAGCGCGTCTTTGACGGAAAGCAGAAGAGCGACGGCAGCGGCCTGCTCAAGTTCATGGTGCTCGGCTCGCGCTTTCCCGGCGTGTTCAATCTGGGCGGCGATCTGGAAATGTTCGCCGAATGCATCCAGCGCCGCGACCGTGCCACCTTGCTGAAATATGGTGTCGCCTGTTGCGAGATCGTTGATCGCATCTGGCACTGCAACGATATGAACATCATCAATATCGGCCTGGCGCAGGGCGATGCGCTGGGCGGCGGGCTGGAAGCATTGATGTGCTTCGACGTCATCATCGCCGAACGACAGGCCCGCTTCGGCCTGCCCGAAGTCTTGTTCGGCCTCTTCCCCGGCATGGGTGCCTATTCTATCCTGTCTCGCCGGGTTGGCCCGGTTCTGGCGCGAAAGATGCTGACGGATGGACGCATCTACACGGCCGAGGAAATGTGCGACATGGGCATCGTCACCCAGGTGGTCGAAACCGGCGAAGGGGAAGCCGCCACCGCCCAGTGGATCAAGGACCATGCGTCGCACCATGCCGGCTATGTCGGCATTAATCGCGCCGGCCGCCGGGTCAATCCGATGACCTTGGACGAACTGGTCGATATCGTCGAAACCTGGACCGACACGGCGCTGGCCCTTTCGGATCGTGACCTGCGCATGATGCGCCGCCTCGCCGC
>JAGVJS010000299.1 GCA_020051025.1 Sphingobium sp.
GGGCGCTGATCTGTCGTGCGTTCGATCTGGCGGGCGCCAGCTATGCGCCGGATGTGCCGGACTGGCTGCTGCGCCGGGTCGAGCGCCGTTATGACGCGATTGCGCAGGTGACGGGGCTGCTTGATCGCGCCGCATTGTCATCTGGACGCAAGATTTCTGTCGCAATGGCGAAAGAGACCCTGCAATCCGCAGGCTTTCTGCCTATAGTCCCGTCCGATCCTCCCCCTCCGCAACGCGAGTAATCCGTGGCCGAAGCCGATCCCTCCGCCAGCCTGGCGCTGCCCAGCGACCGCTATTTCAACCGCGAGCTGTCCTGGCTGGCGTTCAACCAGAGAGTGCTGGAGGAGGCGATGAACCGCGCCCATCCGCTGCTGGAGCGGCTGCGTTTCCTGTCGATTTCGGGCGCCAATCTGGATGAGTTCTTCTCTGTCCGGGTGGCGGGGCTAAAGGGGCAGCAGTTGCAGGACGTCGACCTGCGATCCGCCGACGGGCTGACCCCGGCGCAACAACTGGCTGCCATTACTGAGGAAAGCGGGCGGCTGATGCGCGCGCAGCAGAAAGTGTGGGGCGCGGTCCATGCCGAGCTGACACAGGTAGGGATCGAGGTGATCGGCCCGTCCGCCGAGATGGATGCGGGCTGCGCCCAGTGGCTGCGCGAGCATTTCCTGACGCAGATTTTCCCGATCCTGACGCCGCAGGCGCTGGACCCGGCCCATCCCTTCCCCTTCATCCCCAATCAGGGGTTGTCGATCGTCTTCGACCTGGAGCGATTGTCCGACAAGCAGCCGATCCGCGAACTGGTGATGATCCCGTCCTCGCTGGCGCGGTTCGTGCGGATGCCAGGCGAGCCGGTGCGCTATATGGCGCTGGAGGCGGTGATCCGGCGCTTTTCCGCCGATCTGTTCCCCGGCTATCGCGTGCGCAACAGTGGCGTGTTCCGCATCATTCGCGACAGCGATATCGAGATTGAGGAAGAGGCGGAGGATCTGGTTCGTTACTTCCGCAGCGCCATCAAGCGGCGGCGCCGCGGTCGCGTGATCCGCATGGAGATAGAAGAGCGCATCCCCGAACCGGTCGAGGAGATGTTGCAGGACATGCTCCAGGGACATGACGCGATCGTGGACGAGGTCGAGGGTTTCATCGGCATCGGCGACCTTTCCGGCATCGTCGACACCGACCGGCCCGACCTGAAGTTCGAGCCTTATGTGCCGCGGTTCCCCGAGCGGATTCGCGAATATGGCGGTGACTGTTTCGCCGCGATCCGGGCCAAGGATATCGTCGTCCACCACCCCTATGAAGCGTTCGACGTTGTCGTATCCTTCCTGAAGCAGGCGGCGTCCGACCCGGATGTGGTGGCGATCAAGCAGACGCTCTATCGCGCGGGCAAGCAGTCGGCGATCATCCGCGCGCTGATCGACGCTGCGGAGGCGGGCAAGTCCGTGACGGCCGTGGTGGAACTCAAGGCGCGGTTCGACGAAGAGCAGAACCTCATGTGGGCCGACGCGCTGGAGCGGGCGGGCGTGCAGGTGGTCTATGGCTTCATCGACTGGAAGACCCATGCCAAGATTTCCATGGTCATCCGGCGCGAGGGCGAGCAGTTTCGCAGCTACTGTCATTTCGGGACGGGCAATTATCACCCGATTACGGCGCGCATCTATACCGACCTGAGCTTCTTCACCGCCGACCCTGCCTATAGTCGGGACGCTGCCGCGCTGTTCAACTACATCACCGGCTATGTCGAGCCGAAGTGGCTGGAGAAGCTGGTCATGTCGCCCCGCGACCTGCGCAATACGCTGTGCCAGCTGATTGACGCGGAGATCGAGCATGCGCGGGCCGGGCGGCCGGGGACGATCTGGGCCAAGATGAACAGCCTGGTCGATCCGGCGATGATCGAGAAACTCTATGCAGCGAGCAATGCCGGGGTGCAGGTCGACCTGATCATCCGGGGCATTTGCTGCCTGCGGCCCGGCGTACCGGGCATGTCGGAGAATATCCGGGTGAAGTCGATCGTCGGCCGATTCCTGGAGCATAGCCGCATCGCCGTGTTCGGCAATGGCAAGGCGCTGCCCAATAATGGCGCGAAGGTCTTCATCAGTTCGGCCGACTGGATGCAGCGCAATTTCGACCGGCGGGTCGAATTCATGGCACCGATCGAAAACCCGACCGTTCATGACCAGATTTTGGATCAGGTGATGGTCGCCAATCTGATCGACACCGAGCAGAGCTGGTCGCTGGACAGCGACGGCCATTATGCGCGGCTGGAGCCGGGCGACAAGCCGTTCAACCTGCACCGTTATTTTATGACCAATCCGTCTTTGTCCGGGCGCGGGGCGGCGTTCGACAATGAGGCGGTGCCGACGCTGCGCCTGCGGGGCCTCACTGCATGAATTCGATGCTGAGCCGGGTGCGCGCCGTTGCCGAAAGCATGACGACGTCGCCCGAGCCGGCGCATGCGCGCGCCGCGATCATCGACATCGGGTCGAACAGCGTGCGTCTGGTCGTCTATGACGGGCCAAGGCGCATCCCTTTCATCCTGTTCAATGAGAAGGTGATGGCCGGGCTGGGCGCGTCGCTGGCCAAGACCGGCACGATCGAGCCGGAGCCGATGGAACGGGGGCTGCGCGCCGTGGGGCGCTTTGCCCATCTGTGCCGGGCGATGAAGGTGACGGAGATACGCTGCGTCGCCACGGCGGCAGTGCGGGACGCGACCAATGGCGGCGAGTTCATTGCGCGAGCCAAGGATATGGGGCTGACCGTCGAATTGCTGTCCGGCGCGCAGGAGGCGATCGGCGCGGCGATGGGCGTGATGTCTGGCATTCCCGGCGCGGACGGGATTGTCGGCGATCTGGGCGGCGGCAGTCTGGAACTGGCGCGGGTGCGCAATGGCGCGGTCGAGCAGACCATATCGCTGCCGCTGGGCGTGCTGCGCCTGCCGCAGATCCGGGCGAAGGGGCCACGTGCGCTGGAGCGGACAGTTGCCAAGATGCTGGACAAGGCGGGCTGGGCGGTGGAGCCGGACCTGCCCTTCTATCTGGTGGGTGGTTCCTGGCGGGCGCTGGCGCGGTTCGACATGCAATTGACCAGCTTTCCGCTGCCGGTCGTCCATCAATATGAGATGAGCGCGGCGCGGGCCGAGCAATTGACGCGGATCGTCAGCCATGTCGATCGCACCCGGTTGAAGCAGATACCCGCGATGACCGGATCGCGCGTGCCGACCATGCCGGACGCGACCGCGTTGCTGTCGATCGTGGTCAGGCAGTTGCGGTCCAGCCGGATGATCGTGTCGGCCTATGGCCTGCGCGAAGGACTGTTGTACGAGGATTTGCCGGAGGATATCCGCGCGCATGATCCGCTGCTGGTTGCGGCCGAGGCGGAAGGGGAGGCGCAGGCGCGCTTCCGCGGCCATGGCGACCGGATCGACCGCTGGATCGCGCCACTTTTCCCTGATGACGATGCCGCCGCGCGGCGCATTCGCCGCGCCGCCTGTCTGCTGGCTGATGTCAGCTGGCGCGCGAACCCGGATTTCCGGGCGGAGCGGGGTGTCGAGATAGCGCTGCACAGCAATTGGGTCGGCATCACCGCGACCGAGCGGGCGATGCTGGGGCAGGCGTTGCACAGCCATTTCGGTGGTGGGGTGACGGCACCGATGGAACTGGATCGGATCGCGCCGCCCGATGAATTGCGCCGGGCGGCCTGGTGGGGCCTGGCGATCCGGCTGGCCCA
>JAGVJS010000083.1 GCA_020051025.1 Sphingobium sp.
GGCGGCGGTCGCTCGCAGGGTGGCAGCGGTGGCGGCTCCGGCCGCGCCGGCAGCCCCAATTTCGACAATGATCTGGACGACGAAGTACCGTTCTGACGGTATTTCGCTTCGGCGATAAAAAAAGGCGGCTTCCGGTGGGAAGCCGCCTTTTTTTATCAGGCTTGAGGCGCGGCTGGATCAGCGGGCCAGTTCGTCCGTCGCGAAGGCGCGGATATGGTCGCCCAGATCGGGGCGTTCCAGCGCCAGCGCCAGATTGGCCTCGATATAGCCGGCCTTGGACCCGCAATCGAAGCGGCGACCGTCGAAGGTGACGCCATGGAAAGGCTGCCTGCCGATCAGCGATGCCATCGCGTCGGTCAGCTGAATTTCGCCACCCGCGCCCTTTTCCTGCGTTTCCAGGATCTTCATCACTTCGGGCTGAAGGATGTAGCGGCCCGGCAGAATGAGGTTGCTCGGTGCGGTGCCGAGCCTGGGCTTTTCGACCAGTCCCTTCACTTCCGTCAGCGCACCGTCGCGCGCGCCGGGATCGATCACACCATAGCTGGGCGTCTGTTCCATCGGAATTTCCAGCGCACAAACCAGATTGCCGCCAACCTTGTCATAGGCGTCGACCATCTGCTTCATGCAGCCCTGTCCCGGCGCGCCCTTCATAAACTCGTCCGGCAGCAGAATGGCGAAGGGTTCGTCGCCGATAATGTCGCGCGCGACCCAGATCGCGTGGCCCAGGCCCAACGGCTCCTGCTGGCGCAGAAAGACCGCATTGCCGGGGTCGAGCCGCGTACCGTCCAGCGCGGACAAATCCTTGCCACGTTCACGCTGCAACGTCTCGCATTCGAACGCGATGTCGAAATAATCCTCGATCGCGCCCTTGCCGCGACCGGTAACGAAGATCATCTGCTCGATCCCCGCTTCGCGCGCTTCATCGACCGCATATTGGATCAGCGGGCGATCGACCACGGGTAGCAATTCCTTGGGCACTGCCTTGGTCGCGGGCAGAAAGCGCGTGCCCAGGCCAGCGACAGGAAAAACGGCTTTACGAATTGGCTTGGTCAAACTGGATTCCCCCTCACGCGGACGCGACCCGGCTTTGGATTGCCGTCCATAGGGAAAAGGTCAAGCATCGCGCAAACATTAAACCATCATGGCATCACGCAGGACGCATGATGTGGATTGTCTGCAAAGAAGGAGAGCGCCATGGCGCTCTCCATCATTCTCAGACAGCGAGCAGGCGGTTGGCGACGCCTTCCAGCGCCGTAATTTCACCGTCCAGCTGCTCAAACGCAATATGCTGGATATTGTTGCGTCCATCGCGGCAAGTAAAACCACCTTCTTCAGGCTGGTGGAAGCCCTGAATGATGAGGGCACGGAAACGGTCGATCCGCTGCATGTCACGCTCGATCGCGGAAATTTCCGTCAGAGCGCTGGCGTTGCGCCGGTCGCGCATCGCCACCATGGTGCGCAATTCGGTCATCAGCTTGGCCATGCTGGGCCGGGTGCGCGCGCCCACGACGCGAACGTCGCCCATGCCGTCCCGCAGCAGACCGATCTTCGCCTCCAGACTCTGTTCCAGCATCGTCCAGGCGCAGACCAGCCGCCCGACCGCACAGAGCAGCGCCGCATCCTCCGGCGCGTAACCCGAAATAGCCTTCACATTCACGTCAGAAACCAGTTGTACACCCACGCCCGCAAATCTCCTCTTGGTCCCAAGCCTTCAGACTTTGCGGCGAAAAAGGCCAGAGCACGGGGATCTGGCTCCCCGCAGACATGGCACGGGCCATCGGCAGCCGTGCAAAATCGACGGTGAGCGGAAGATGACGAGAGCAATCAGGTGAATGGAGTCAAGGATTTAGCGGATCAGAAGTCGATCGCGATGCCTTTGCGTTCCCAGTCGCCATAGCGCACCGGGCTGAGGTCTTCCTGATGGCGGGAGGGCGCGTCGATCGGATCGCCCTGCGGCAACGGCGGGTTCTTGGAAAGATGGGCAGGCGGCTTCACATGCGCCGGGCGCTTGCCGTTGAAGGTTCCCATAGTGCGGCCTTTCAATTGCGAATGGGGCCGATCCACCCCATATTCATGGTCGATGCCCGCTATCTGGGCCGCAAAGGAGCGGAGTGCAAGTGAACGGAATGAAGACGACCATGCTGCTGGCGGCGCTGACGGCGCTGTTCATGGCGCTGGGCTATACGCTGGGCGGCAGCGGCGGGGCGGTGATCGCGCTGCTGGTGGCGGCGGGCATGAACCTCTTCACCTTCTGGAACGCGGACAGGATCGTCCTGTCCATGCATGGCGCGCGGGAGGTCGATGCGCAGAGCGCGCCGGATTTCTACAATCTGGTGCGCGAACTGGCGCAACGGGCGCAATTGCCGATGCCGCGCGTCTATATCATCGATCAGGACGCGCCCAACGCCTTCGCCACCGGCCGCAACCCGGACAATGCCGCTGTGGCCGCGACCACCGGCCTGCTGTCGATGCTGAGTCGCGACGAGGTGGCCGGTGTGATGGCCCATGAACTGGGCCATGTGCGCAACCGCGACACACTGATCATGACGATGGTCGCGACCATTGCCGGCGCGATTTCGATGCTGGCCAATTTCGGCCTCTTCTTCCGCAGCGGCAATAATGAAAATGGCCAAGGCAATATGATCGCCAGCCTGCTGGCGGTGATCGTCGCCCCCTTTGCCGCCATGATCGTGCAGATGGCGATCAGCCGCACCCGAGAATATGGCGCCGACCGCGCCGGGGCGGAGATTAGCGGCAATCCGCAGGCACTCGCTTCGGCGCTTGCCAAGATCGCAGGGCAGGCGGAGCGCATCCCCAACCCGGTGGCGGAGCGCAATCCGGCAGCGGCACAGCTTTATATCGTGCCGACCCATGTCAGCGAGTTGTTCTCCACCCATCCCGCGACCGAAAAGCGCATTGCCGCGTTGCAAGAGATCGCTGCGGACATGGGCGCGCCGACGCTTCGTTTCACCTCGACATCCGCCGTACCGCACACTTCTGCCCTGTCGCCCCATGGCGCGCCGCCCAAGGACCAACCAAGGCGCCGCAGCGCGCTCGACCCCAACCGGCACTGATGGTCGACGACCTGGGGGAAGTCGTGGTCGATGTGGCCGGGGCGGTGTTCCGCCATGCCGGGGGGCTGGTCGTGGACCTGACCGTGGATCACATCTTCTCCCGCCATACCGCCCGCTTTTTCCATGGCGTGGGGCGGCGGGTGATCACGATCCTGACGCTGGGCCGCACGCGCATCCCTTCCTCGTTGCGGACCGTGCCAAAGGGCGTGTCCGCCCGTCCCCGCCGGTCGGACTGGCTGGCATTGTGGGTCGGCATCCTCTTCTGGATCGCGCTGTTCCTGATGATCGGCCTTGGCGTCTCCCATTTTCTTTGACGGTAAAAGCGCGTAGGGGCCGCTGATGCCCCGCCCCCATGATCGCAGCCGCCCAAAGCCCCCTCGCGCCGACGACGTTCCCGGCTTTCCCGCCCGCCGTGCGGCGCTGAA
>JAGVJS010000323.1 GCA_020051025.1 Sphingobium sp.
CGGCGCGGCTTCGGGCGTGACCTCCGCCATCTGGACCGGTGCTTCAGTGGCAGCCGGCGCCAGCGCCAGCGCGACCGGCTGGCCAGCATCGCCTTCGTCAATCGTCACGCCCATCAGCGCGGCGACGCGCATCGGCGCCAGCGACGGTTCGGCGATCTGCGCCCAGTCGGAAATGCGCTTGTTCGCGTCCAGCGGCTGCATGTCCATGCCCACAATCATGCGGGCATCCTTCCAGCGGCCGGCCAGCGCGTAGGCATAGGCCAGATTCTGGCGCGTGCGCACTGTCGCGGACGGATCGTGGATCGCTTCGGACAGGATTCGCACGCCTTCGACCGGATCGCCCGCCATCGCCATCGCCAGCCCATAGTCGCTCGCCGGCACCGTAGCGGCATTGGCGACCAGCAGGCTGCGCGCCTCTTCGGCCCGGCCCTGCGCCACTTGCACCAGCGCCAGACTGACAACGGTGCTGGCATCCATATTGCCCAGCGTCATGGCATCGCTCAGCGCCGTCTGCGCCGACGCAAAGCGACCGGCCAATACATAGGCGCGACCCAATATCTGCCGATAGCCTGCATTTTGCGGGTCCAGCTGCACCGCCGCCTCTGCGGCTTCCACCGCCTTGGCGCCATTGCGGTCGGCCAGTGCCTTTTCGGCAGCCGCGGCCAGCTTGCCCGGATCACCTTTTTGCTGCACGGCCGATGCCGACGGGCGGAATGCCGCACCGGTGCAACCGACCATGGTCGTGGCGACGAGCAGGGATGACAGCGCCGCCTTTCCGAATGTCGTGCGTTTCATGATCTTACCCACCCTTCATTCACTGGCCGTCGCGCATATGCGGCAGCTGCTGAGTCAGCCGGTCGATCTCCGGCAGGTCGTTGAGAAAATCGTCCAGCGCCTTTGTCACGATCTGCTGGGCCGAACGGCCAGTGATCGCACAGGCAAGACGCAACTTCAGATGCCGCTGCGCATCCAGGCGCAGCGTGAAGGCCGCTTTGCGATGGCGGCTGATCGCTTCAATAGGGGCAGCCTTTTCGATCGCAACCGTCTCGGCCTTAACCTTGGCCGGCCTGGCCGCCAGCCGCTTGGCGAGCACCTTACGCTCCTCCACCACCGGCGGCACGGGGATCACCGGCGTCATCGGCGTCAGGCCGATCGGCGCGGCCGGCTCCTCGATCGGTTCATGCACCGGCTCGACATCGAAACCCATGTCGTTCCAGCCCAGATCGTCCTGCTGCACGGCCGACATCGGCGCCCGGCCAAAGCCGAGCATCGGACGGCGCATCGCCGGCTGCGCCGCACCCTTGCGGGCCAGCAGGCCGGAAGTCAGCGACGCAAGCGGTTTGGGTTCGGCCATCTGCCCAGCTCCCTTACTGGCTCACGCGGCGGCCGAAGCCACCACCGGCGGGACGGGCGGCACCCATGGTCCCGACGCTGCCCTGGGGCACGGAAAAGACCGTGCGGCGGAAATTCTTCTCCAGGCGATCCGATACATAGGACCAGAGCGCCTCCACCTCGGCGGCGGAACGACCCTTGGGATCGACCTCCATCACGGTCCGTCCGTCAATCATCGACGCGGCAAAATCGGTGCGGTGGTGCAGCGTCACCGGCGCCACCGTGCCATGCTGCGACAGCGCGACGGCGGCTTCGGAGGTGATGCGCGCCTTGGGTGTGGCAGCGTTGACGACGAAAATCAGCGGCTTGCCGGCCCGTTCGCACAGGTCGACCGTGGCCCCCACTGCGCGCAGGTCGTGCGGGCTGGGACGGGTCGGCACGACGATCAGTTCAGCGACGGAAATGACGCTCTGGATCGCCATGGTGATGGCCGGCGGCGTGTCGATCACGGCCAGCTTGAACCCCTGTTGGCGCAGGATTTCAAGGTCCGCGGCCAGACGCGCAACCGTGGTCTGGGCGAAAGCGGGGAATTCGGCCTCACGCTCGTTCCACCAGTCGGCCAGCGATCCCTGCGGATCAATGTCGATCAGCACGACCGGTCCGGCCCCGGCACGCTGCGCCTGCACGGCCAGATGACCCGACAAGGTCGTCTTGCCCGATCCGCCTTTTTGCGATGCCATGGCCAAAATCCGCACGCATTCCCCCCAGGAAAAATCCAGTTCCGGGACGGATTGCCACGACTGCCGCTAAAAATTGGTTAATCGCACGCGAAACTTCATGACCGGCGCGATCCGCCATAGTTAAGCTGCTATCCAGCCTTTTGTCATTACGCTAACATCGGCTTAACCTTATTTCGCCATTGCGGTCGTTGATTATGTTTACGCACTGGAGCCTGTGCATATGAAGCATGTTTTGGGAGCAGCAGCGCTGGTCGCTATGCTGGGTTTGACCTTGCCAGCACAGGCAGATGTAAAGGCCGGGGTCGATGCTTGGCAGCAGGGCGACTATGCCAAGGCGATCGCCGAATGGCGTCCCCTCGCCCAGTCCGGCGATCCCGATGCGCAGTTCAACCTGGGTCAGGCCTATAAGCTGGGTCGCGGCGTTCAGCCCGATGCCAACACCGCCATAGACTGGTATCGCAAGGCTGCGGTGCAGGGCCATATGCGGGCGGAGGATAATCTGGGCCTGCTGATGTTCCAGCAGGGCGACCGGGCCGGTGCCATGCCCTATCTGCAACGCGCCTCCATGCGGGGCGAGGCGCGGGCGCAATATATTGTCGGCACTACCCTGTTCAACGGCGACACCATAGGCAAGGACTGGGTCCGTGCCTATGCGCTGATGACCCGCGCATCGGCATCCGGCCTGCCGCAGGCCGCGACCAGCCTGGAGCAGATGGACAAATATATTCCGGAGGATCAGCGTAAACAGGGCCTCGCCATGGCCGCCAGCCTGGAAAAGGGCGACAGCAGTGCCGCGCTCGCCGCTGCCACTCCGGTTCCCGCACCTGCCCGCAGCGGATCGGCGGTGCGTACCACCGAATTGCCGCCCTCCACCA